>JAKQFZ010000563.1 GCA_029558215.1 Candidatus Omnitrophota bacterium | reverse complement strand
CTTTTCAGGATGGCGAACCAGTTCGGCCACGATGGTTCGGTCGAGATACTTTCCAAACAGGTTCTCAGCATAGCGGCGTGCATTGCGTTCAAACAGGTACTTGGACACCAGCACGGACGTGAAGGCCAGAGCGATTGCCAGCTCGGGTGCAACGATTGGGACGCAGAGATTGAACTGCTTAAAGACCCAGACGTTGAGATGAAGATAGAGAAACGCCTGTAGGAAGGTTAAAGCAAAGCGAAGGCTTGGTTGCAGTTTGAGACTCCAGACTCCAACAAGAATTGCGTTCAGCAGAACGATGGCCACGTTCTCCATTAAGTCCGTTTCGGTAAGGAAATCCCCCTTTAGGATATTGTCCATTACCGTGGCAATGGCAAAAGTCATTGGATAACGGCTTTCGAGCGGGATCCCTCGAATATCCTCCGTCGCAACAGCGACCGATCCGATGATGACCAGGCGTCCCTTGAGCGCGGCAAGTTTGCCCAGGGTTCCTGCCTCCTGCCAGTTCGCATACTCCTCCCAGCATTCGGCGAAATTCAGGCTCGGGATCACCGCCGGACTTGCAGAGCGGAAGTTCACCAGAAGCTGACCTTTCTTGTCGATGGGAATGAAGATCGTTTCCCCCGAGGGCCTTGGCAGTCGGATGTGGCGACCTGGGACGACGCTAATGCGTGACACCGGGACATCCAGATAATGTGCGACCGCAAGCAGAGGCAGAGAAGGGTAGATGCGGCCTGCGTAGCGATGGATGGCAGGGAATCGTCGCAAGACCCCGTCAGAATCAGGCTCGTAGGTGGTGGCACCCGAGCCGGCTGCGGCGGTCAGGAAATCCGACAGGGGCAAATCCGTGGTCATGTAGTCCGGAACATACCGGAATTCCCATCGTCTCTGACTCAGATCAACTCCAAGTGCCAGGCGCTGCATTTCCTCCGGTGGTTGCTGCCAGCCTTCCTGGTATGCCTGGCGTTCCGCGAGTGATATGAATCCTTCCCGTGCGTCTCGAAAGAGGCTGGTCATCAGGATATTCTTTGAGTTTCGGATGACCGAAGCAAACGCCTGATCGGCCTCTGGCTCTGAGTCGGGAAGGTCGAAAACAATATCATAGACCACAGTCTTGGCCTGGATGGGATTCAATATCTCCTGCTGAAAGGCCGCCCAAACATTTCGGCTCCAAGGCCAGCGCGAAAGTGAGTCTGCCATGTTCTTCAAAGTTGCATCATTGATGTAGACCACATTGACGGATCTGCTTGGGGCAATCGGCGCTCTCTGGTTAAAACGCCAGTCATAGAGGACATACTCGTAAGAGTCGAGAGCACCAACGGAGAGAAGCAGTCCAACAAAACAACCGCAGAGTATACCTAACAGTACAGGAAACCAAGGTGAGAAACTCAGCCTTTGGAGCGCATAGAGCCAGTTCGATCTCAGAACTGCCATATCATTCCCAGCGAGTATTGATTGCCCCTGTAGGGGCTGGTGTCATCGTTGGAGTGATTCGAGATTCGGCTGTACTCGCCGACAAGTGACAAGCGCGGACAGAATTGATACTGCAGACCGAACAGCGCCAGCCAACGCCGGTCGTCTCGGATTCCATTCGGGCTGAGAGTTCCCAGAGGATCCGAGTAGGCGATCTGTTTCTCATAGAACTTCCATTGGCGCTCAAGGTATGCATAGGCGGAGAGTTTTTCTGTCAACTCCTGAAATACCATCCCATAGACCTGATGGCTCACATGTCTATAGAATGCTCCAGAAGAGCGATTTTCCGCGAACTGGTAGCCGACTCGAACCGCGGTCATTGAGGTGAGAGAGCCTGTGACCTGAGCACCAACCTCGGGCAGACGATCTTGTCGGTCAACTCCTTCCATCTTTCGGCCCTCTGCTGTTCGAGCGTCTTGGTCGTAGTAGCGCCACCGGTAGGCGGCGAAGGCTTCCGCGTTCCATGAACCAACCAGATGGCGGCGATACTTGGCACAGAGTCGGTGCCAGTCGTAATCGCGGCTGGCAGGTGTGCTTCGTGCCTCTGAGGTCTGGTAGTCTCTGTAGCCGTATTCATAGCCCAGTGTGATCTGATCTTCCTCGGTGGGAACAATGATGCCTTCGATGCCCGTCCAGGTTCGGGTACTGTCAAGCATGCCATAACTGGCGTCCGTCTTTCTCTCATCCCATCGGGTTCCACCATAGAAGCGCACGGAGAGCACATCATCCGGTCGCAGATGGAGATCTCCTTCTAGACGATTCTGAAAGTTGTTCTCTGCGTGTTCGGAAGTGTAGAACTGACCCGTATAACGATAGCGAAGTGAACCCCTGAGTATTTCTTCGTCCGACTGTTTCAGGGAGTAATTGAGTTTCAGGTCACCGACGAGTCTCGAAAAAACGTCTGACGTTCCCGGGCGATAGCGAAGAGGATCGTCAATTTCTGCTTCGAGATCTCTTCGGGTGGTAAGGTAGATGTTGTCATCGTAGGTCATCCACGACTCCAAGGTGAGCGATGGATCAACCTTAAACTCAACGCACCCCGCGATCTGCGGGAACGCACAGAACAGACACAAAAACAACAAACACCCATACCTCATCTCGCGAGGTGGTGCCATATCAAAACCCCTTCAAAGTTGTTTCTAGGCCTGCAGAAAGCCGTTTATCAAACTGCACATGTCACGAAGTCATGACATGGCTAATCATCATCATCGTCAATTTCTCGAAGAGAGTCAATCCGGTTCGCTCGATTTTCCTCAGAAAGTCTTTCCTGGATCTCTTCCAGACGACCGGTTACCTCGGACTGAGTTGCATCCAACTGTCCGGTCTGACCTTGAACTTCCGAAGTTCCAGCCTGAGAAGTCACGGCCTGTTGTGAGGCCTGTTGCATCTCATTGGTTTCCTGCTCGGACATCGGTTCAGATGGGGAGAGTGCTCCAGAGGCGTCCACGCCAGACTTCTCCCGTTCGTTGATCTCGCCCGAAAGGCGTGTGCCGATGCGAGACTCCAGATGGATAAGTCCTTCTAGAACCTTCACTTGTGTGTGTCGAGTGCCCGGGTCGTAGACAACTTCGTAGACTGTTCCACGAACCGCAGCAGAAGCCGTTGGCGTTCTGACAGAGTACTCCGAATTGGTGGTGCGGAGTTTCTTGACGTTGCTGAGAATCTTGCCAACTGCCAGGTCCACCGTGGTCTTCTCGGGACCTTGTTCTTCGGCATAGGACAATTCTGAAAGCGTAACAAAACTCCCACCTGCGATCTGACTGCGATGGCCGGGTTTGAACTCGATAAGGACGCTTGCAGCAGGTTCGGTGCGAATCTGAGTGCCTTGGGGCAGCGATGCTCCAGCCTCGACTGCTTGCCACTCCGTCGCCGGTGGCATTTGCATTGAAGCTTCCCCCGATACGCTGACCACATTGGCATTGCCGGATTCCTGAGCAGGTGATGTGCTTATGCCGACCGTGGCTAAGATCATAAGGACAAGAATCGGGACTTCAAGGGCTCTCATTTTGAATATAAACATAGTCAATATACCTCGCTTCATTCTATCCTTAATTCTATCCCTGGTCTCCTCAAGTGTCAACTCTGGTGTCAACTCCGTGTCGCAGCAAAGTAGTAATGTCCCCTATGTGCTAAGTAGGATTGTCCCCTTTGTTTTGATAGGAGGTCAAGACCGAGAGGATGAAACTACA
>JAKQFZ010000558.1 GCA_029558215.1 Candidatus Omnitrophota bacterium | reverse complement strand
CACACATGATTTTCATGCTTCTCCATTTCGGTGCACCGACCGAGATCGAATCTCTGCAACACCGGGAAGATCAACCCTGCGCCTTCCCACAGCCAATAGTCCATAACTGTGGTGAAGGTGTCAAGAGCGAAGGGAATTCGTTGTCCCTAGTCCATGAACACATTCTTCTTCGAAGGTGTGTGGACGAATGACGTGCCGACTCTTTTGACGAGACCGTAGTTGTCGCGCGCTGTCTGGATAAACCCAGGGGTGAAGCGTTCCTGACTGAGGTTGGCTGTAGACAAATCGAAAGGCAGCACAAGCAGATCAAACTGTTTTGCGACAAGCGCGTCCAGGATTGGGCTTTCATCCCAGATTCCCTGATAGAGCAGTTGACTGAATTCAAAGGGCTGATAGGGGATTTCCTTTCCTGCCAAGAGGTTCAGCCCTCCGTCCTGACACAGAACGGAGCCTTGTACCGCTTTCACGTAATCAAGGAGCATCGCCTGCTGTGCCTTTGACTCCTGTGTTGGCGTCTGCGAGTAGTCATACCGAGTATGGGGAACATGAAAGTTCGCCACGATCTGAAGCAGCATGAACACCGGCAGAATCACGCTCAAGACTCGACCGCCTCTCCCTTGAACTTCGTGGCATTCCGCCCAGAGGAGTCCGAGTGTCCAACAGAGGGCAACGATGAACTCAAACCAGTAGTTTGGCGCAGCACCGACCTTACCGCACATCAAACCCGCCAGAAAGGAGAAGATGAGGAAGTACAGAGCAAGACTTCGCCGACCTTCGCTGACCACGAAGATAAAGTACGTCAGACCGAAGGCACAGTAGAATCCCGAATAGCGCGCCAGATGGAGCAGATAGAGAAACATATCCCGAATGCTGAACAGGTTGGCATTGTAGACAACCGTATGCAGGAGAAATTCTCCCTGGGTCAGGGAGTTGAGCGCCAAACCTATCACCCCGACACAGCACACAAGCCCCAAGGCAAATCGCCGTGCCTCAGAACGTCGTTCTGTACTCCAGAGCATGGCAATCACAGCCAATGGTGCTGCAATCATGGTCTGACGGGTGAACAACGCTGCAACAAAAAGCGGCAGATACGCGCAGACAGGAAATCCCCTGTCCACCAAAAGCAGCCCCACAGCGACAAAGGCAACTGCGAGAGCATCCACGCGGCAATACGCTCCCCACTCGTAGTAGTGATAGAACGACAGAAGCGAAAGGGCAGCCAGCAGGCTTGGCATTTTGCGTCCCGTGGCTCCAAAGACCAGCAGTCCGACTGTCAAAGCCGTTGCCAGACAACCAAGTGTTGAAAGAAGTCTGCCATACCAATAGGCTTCTCCGAACACCTTCACGAAAGGCGCTAAGAGTGTCGGAAAAAGCGGTGTGTAGTTGGCGATGACAAAGGGGGGCTCCTGGATTGGCTTGTAGATCCACTTCAACGTTGAGATCATCCTTGCCTGGTTCACGATGTAGGGCTCACCGTAGTCCGCTGTATATGGGTACGCAATGAGTGCGACTGCGCGAAAAAGGAAGAAAGCAGCGTAGACGGCCAGGCCTGTGAGAACGCACAAAGTCAAAAGTTGGCCTGCATCCATTCGCGGAGGCTTTCGCCAAAGCCGCTTGAGATCAGGCCTTGTCAATCCCGCGTCAGTGCCAGCTAAAGCCTTTTCCGGGATCGCGCGATCTTCCAAAGGGTCTTTATCCATCGAACGATTAAGGGCAGGGAGACTTTTGACTTGCCCTTTTGTCTCTCCACAAACGTAATCGGAATCTCCCGGAAAGTGCAGCCCTGATCCAGGAGTCTGATGAGAATCTCTTCGACAATAGAAGGCCCTTCAGAGAGATACTCCCCCCATATCACTCCATTCAGTGCAGCCCGCTGAAAGCACCGATAGCCTGAAGTGGCATCATGAACTCGAATCCCGAGCATCAGGCGGGTCAGGGCATTCGCGACACGACTCTGAATATGACGACGGAGTCCCCACCCGACGACCTTGCCGCCTTTGATATAGCGGGAACCGATCACCATATCCACTCCACTTGCCGCCTCAAGCAGTCTGTTCAGGAACTCCGGCGGATGCGAAAGGTCTGCATCCATTTCCAGCACAAAGGAAACATCCTGCCTGCACGCCCATCGAAAACCGTCCACGCCAGCAAGTCCTCTGCCACGCTGGGTCTTTCGATGCAGCACGAAGACATCGCCCGGATGAGACAACACCAGGTGATCGGCCAGTGTTCCGGTGCCATCGGGTGATTGGTCGTCCACGACAAGAACGGCGATCTGGTCTGACTGCTCCAGAATCTGGGTGACGACAGCGTTCAGGTTCTCCTTCTCATTGTAGGTTGGAAGAACGACAAGGGCTTGCTTTCCGACCACACAGGGGAATTCATTCACAGTACACAACTCCATGAAACAACAGAGCAGTTCAATCCCGCGGGGATTCCTTGTTTTTGTTTTTTGTCTTCTTGCCGCCGACGCGTGCCTTTTCCGAGAGAATCAAGCGTTCCGGAGGAAACTCCAACTCACAGTAGAGTTCGCCTTTTTCGACCACTTCCAACTGGTGAATGACGTTAATCTCACCTTCCACATGCCCGGCAACCATGAGCTCATGCACTTTGATGTTGCCTTCCAGTTCGCCACTGGGTCGAACCAGCACTCGACCCGAGGCCTCAACTTCACCGGAAACCTTTCCTTCGATCTCCAGGGATTTTGATGCCCTGATCGAGCCTTGAAACTCAACATCCGGCCCAATCAATGTTGCGACCATCTATTCTCCTTCAGTCCGGTTCCTGGCCGGTGTTGATTCGGAAGACATCCAGGTCAACATTGGTGACAAAGGGAACAAAGCCATTCTCCGGCGAACTGGAACGCTGATAGGCTTCGGCGATGTCCAGAACGCGGTCACTGTCAACGTAGTCCACGGTGAGAACGATGTGGCCACTCTGGCGGAACAGTCTCAGATACCCTTCCGCGCGTTTGGTCTCCTCGACTGGACGACGTTCGTTGGTTGCGGCGAAATAAACCTCTTCTGCTGCGATGCCGTCCAAGGCATCGGCATAACCCGCCTGATGCCAGAGTTCCAAGCCGTTCTGCACCACGATAAGAAAATCAGGATTTGCTGCCCGAGCCACCTCGGCGATCTGTTGAACAAACAGAACCATTTCCTGGCGGAAGTCCACAAGACCATACTGCGCTTTGAAGGTTGCGTCGCGCTGCACCTTCTCTTCGAAAAAGACATACTCATCCACCGTATCCAGGTAGATGCCGTCGAAACCCGCTTCCGTTATCCGTTTCAAATAACTGTCGGGGCGATTGATGATGATATCTTTCCATCCCGCCAGCCAGTATCGGGCAGAGAAGTTGCCCGGCCAGTCGGCATTCTCTTCGTCAATGAACACAGGGTTGCCAGTTCTCCAACTGGGCAGCCAGTAGAAACGATAGTTCTCCGCTTCTCCGATACTCAGATACGCTAGAACCTTTTTCGGATTGGACTGTGTCGAAAGGCCGGTAATCTGCCCGCTGGTGTATTCATTGCCGTCGTCGTCGGCATAGTCCATCACCAGGAGATCATAGGCACAGTCGCGAAGTTGAGTCAGGTTGACGCTTTGAAGCTGATAGTGCCAGTCGTTGATCTCGTTGAGTGGTGGTTTCAAGGTCGGTGTGGGGCTGGGTGGCGGAAGAGGAGTCTGCGTGGCGGAGACGATGGGAGTATCGTGCCAGGTTTGAATGACCTCCAAGCCTTGCGTGACTGCTGCCGGAATCGAAGCGG
>JAKQFZ010000523.1 GCA_029558215.1 Candidatus Omnitrophota bacterium | reverse complement strand
GAAGTGAGAATACCCTGCGCGACCGCTTCTTCTATCGAACCCGCATTCCGGATACGGTTGATCGCCCGCAAATGGTTTCGATGTCCCCCTTCTTCTTCCGCACCGTCCTGAAGGCGAATGCCAAGTGAAGTCCCAAAAAATGCGTGTTCGAGATCGTGGGTCGCCAGCGCATTGCCCGCCAGAAGAACATGAACGTATCCTCTGCGAATGAGCTCGCACAGATGCTGTCCAGCTCCCGTATGCACGATGGTTGGTCCGCCGACGATGGCGATTCGTCCGCCCCGCTGACGGATGTCCTTCATCCTTCGCGCAATATCCTGAATCACCAGCGTCTTGGGCTTCTCTGACGAGACCGTGCTGCTCATAAAGGAGAAGACTTCATGCTTCTTCTGATCGCGGCGCAGCGGATGCACACGAATGCCTTCATGACCAACAACGACCCAGTCTCCACGGCGGATATCGGCAATGGGAACACAACGCGCCGATGCTTTGTTTGGGCTGACAACGATGATGCAGTCCATTTCGATGTCTTCGACTGCGATCCATTTCCGGTTCAGAAAGATTTCTGTCTCAAGATTTGTCGTCGAGTAGAAATCTTCAGGAACAGCGCCGTCCTTTTCCGTCTTCCGAATCTGAACCGATCGTTCGTCGGTTTCCTGTGCGCCTTCCTTCGAAATGACACTCAGGATGCGATCAAGTGTCTCCTGATCCGGAGCGATCACTTCGAGACTGGCATGGCTGATGTCTTTCTCCGAATGCCCGATCTCCAGTTCATCAAAGCGAAAATCTCCACCCCGTTCAAGAATCGCATCGAGAACCTTGGAGAGACTCAGATTGTTGATAATGTGCCCAACCAGTTTGATCTTCTTGCTCTGCATGACGTGTTACTCCAATTTGAGATCGCCCCGATGGTGTGTTATCTGACCATTCATCATGGTGAGCACAACCCGTTCTGACGACCACTCAAACGGATCGCTTGCCAACAGGTCGCAGTCTAGAACAACAAGGTCAGCCTTCTTTCCTTCTGCCAGGGATCCGATCTGAGACTCGAACCCCATGGCGTAAGAACCTTGCAGTGTATACGCGGCAAGGGCTTCCATTGGTGTCAGTTTCTCCTCTGGATACCAACCGCCTTCAGGTTGGCAGTCCAAGTCGGTTCGAGTGACAGCGGCACGCATCCCCAGCATGGGGCTGGCTTCTTCGACCGGACAGTCTGATCCAAAAGCAAGCCGTGCTCTCACATTCAACAGCGATCGGAAGGCGTAGGCACCCTTCGATCGCTGTCCCCAGTGGCGATCGGCCATCTTCCAGTCGCCCGAAACATGAAGAGGTTGCATGGAGGCAATCAGGCCAACTTCTGCCATCCGAGCAATGTCTTCCCGTGTGAGCAACTGTGCGTGCTCAATGGAATGTCTTGGCCAGGGAATGTTGGGAAGCGACTTGCGTACGCGCTCCGCGACATCCAGCACACGATGGTTGGCTTTGTCTCCGATCGCGTGTATCGCGACGGGAAGACCCGCCTCGGTTGCCTTTGTGAAAAGATCCAGCACTTCGGAATCGCTCATGGTGCTGATGCCGAGATTGTCCGGCGCATTCTCATAGCAGTCGAACATCTCAGCGGTTTGAGAGCCCAAAGCTCCATCAATAAAGGCCTTCAGACCGCATACCGCCAGCCGATCGTTTCCAAACGGAGCGCGGACTCCTGTCCTGGCCAGGCTGTCAACATATCCGTCGGGATAGTAGAAACCGATGCGAACAGGAAGGCGGTCTTGCTGCAGCAGGCACTGATAGGCGCGAAACGCTGCAACGCCATCGGGCGTTCTGACGGCAGTGATGCCGTCTTGGCTCAGTGCGACCATGGCTTGGTAGAGCCACTGCTGGAGCGTCTTCTGGTCGGGTGTTTCGCGAATTGGATCAAGCAGACCTTCAGCGGACTCAAAAAGTATCCCGCTCGGCTCTCCCGCGTTGTCTTTCTGGATTTTGCCCCCTTCGGGATCGGCCGTGGTGCGAGTCACGCCAGCCTGCAGCAACGCTCGGGAATTTGCCCAGGCGGCGTGTCCATCTTTGCTGAACATCACGATGGGGTGATCCACGGAAACCGAATCCAAATCCAGCCGAGTCGGAAAACTGTGCGTTGGCCAATCATTCTTGTTCCAACCCCGTCCGATGACCAGCTTTCCCGCGGGAGTCGCCAGCACCCTGGCACGGATTCGCTCCAGTGCCTCTTGAAGTGACTGAGTCCCCATGAGGTTTACGTTCTGAATCTTGTGCGCATACAGTTCAACGTGACAATGCGAATCAATGAACCCAGGAACGAGATATCTGCCTTCAAGCGACACATGGTGCGCCCTTGGGAAGAGGCTTTTCAACTCGGCTCCATCGCCGATCTGGACGATACGGTCCCCCTGGACAGCGATGGCGTCCACAACTCGATCGGGGGAGCCGGCACAGCGAATTGTGCCACCAAATAGAACAGTCTGTTTTTCCATTGTTGTTTTCTCCAATAACGGGCATCAAAGATTAAGATCTTTGGACTTAACGAAGGCATCATACTATCTGGCCTTGTACACGACAACCCGACTCTGTTCTCGATCCGTAACGTACAGGGAACCATCCGAATCCACGTCCAGTCCGGAAGGCAACCAGAGATTTCGGGCACTGCATCGGGCAACTCCGATGAAATTGGCGGTCATGTCACCCATCTGACCATATACTCTTTCGGCTTTGTCGCCCGAATCGCGAAGATCGCGGAAGAAGAGAACACGATTGTTTGCCGTGTCGGCAACGTAGAGGTGATGCCCGACGAAGACAACCCCTTCCGGACCGCTCATGCTTTGTGCAGAGACACCTCCCGCGTTGTCTTGCCCTGTGTCCGTACGACCTTGTTGACCGAGTATTCTGATGGGTGTGTACGGATCGGGTGCTTTGGTGTCAAACACAATCACTCGATGATTCTCGGTGTCTGTCACAGCCAACAGTCCCTTTTCCCCAATCGTCAACTTCATCGGATAGGAAAACGTCTGGGCGCTTACCTTATCCATGGAATGGCCTTCCGTCTTGGAGAAGTCACCCTGTTGACCCCAGACGGCATCGGCAATCAGATCGGTTTCAAGTGGTCGGTCAAAACGAAGAACACGGTGATTGCGCGTGTCTGCCACGTAGAGGTTTCCTTCTCCGTCTACGCTCACTCCCTCCGGTCTGTTTAGAGTGGCTGCCGATGCGGCTCTCCCCGCATTTGGCTCAAACGATCCAAAATTCGGCTGTCCGATCACCAACTCAGCAGTCACGTCTGTCTTGAATGGATCCGCAAAATAAAGCACTCTGCTGTTTTCCCGATCGGCAACATAGACGCCCCCGTTGGAGTCCACAGCGACACCGGCGGGAAGATTCATCCCCGATGCGCCTTCTCCAGGATTGGATGAATGGAAATCGGGTTGACCCAGAACGAGAGTCGCACCCGCTCCGTTTTTCAACCCTTTGTTCAACTCAAATCCAAGCACCCGGCTGTTCTCAAAATCAGCCACGTAAAGCCTGTTGGGGTGTGCATTCCGATCCACAGCCAAATCTCTTGGGAAGAAAAAACACGTGTTGTCCAACAAGTTGGCGGCATCATGGACAAAATCTACCTGTCCGATGACGTAGTCGGCGACCTTATCGCCCATCGTACCACCCTCGAATCCGAGAACGCGGTGATTGGCGCGGTCCGCCACCCACAGGACATTGTCCGGTGATATGGCGGTTCCAACAGGATATTCCAGGGACGCAGGCCCGATTCCGCGAAAATCGGGTACCCCCGTGTGAAGGCTCTGCCATTGTCCCCAGAGACCTATCGGTTGAATGTTCCCAGACTCCGGCGGCGCATAGAGAAGCATTCGGTGATTGAGTGTGTCGGTAATGAGGATGTTGCCCGATGCATCCGCAATTGCTGCCTCGGGATTCATCAAACGGTGCGGGCTGGTCCCTTTCTCAGCGCGGTCAAAGCGGCCGTCCTGACCCAACACAAAGTCAGCGACAGCATCGGTATGGATCGGATGCTTGTAGATGAGCACCCGATTGTTTCCCACGTCGCAAACA
>JAKQFZ010000511.1 GCA_029558215.1 Candidatus Omnitrophota bacterium | reverse complement strand
CTTGGTGTGAAGGTGAAGGAAGTTCCCGACGAGGTTCGTGAGCACTCAAGCATTCCGGGTGAGGGCGGTGCTCTTGTTGAAGAGGTGATCAAGGATGGCCCTGCGGCCGAAGCAGGTCTTCAGGAACAGGACATCATCCTCGAACTCAATGGCAAGCCTGTGGCGGGCTCCCGGGAATTGGTGCAGATGGTGGGGCAAATACCCGTTGGAGAGAAAGCTAAGATAACCATCTACCGTCCAAAAGACTCCAAGAAGATGACCCTGTCCATGGTGACAACAGAGCGTCCGGTGGACATTGATTCCGTCTACGTTGCGCCAGCGACGAAGGAAGCCTTGGGGATTACTGTTCAGAATCTGACAGAAGATCTGGGCAAGCGGCTGGGATATGAGGGAGACCAGGGTGTTCTCGTGACATCCGTGGATGCCAAGAGCCCTGCGGCCGGTCAGCTCCAGGAGGGAGACCTGATTATTGAGGTTGAGTGGAACAAGGTCAAGAATACCGAAGCGTTCTGGGATGCAGTCAAGAAAGTGGAGGAAACTCAGAAAGACAAGGGTGTTCTGCTTCGGGTTCGCCGCAAAGCCAACACGTTTCTGGTTGTGATAAAGTTTGATTCCGAGGCGAAGAACGAGTAAGATTCCCCCTGCTGTTGGATACTGCTGGTGGAGAGTCTCATCCGAAAGGACAGACTCTCCACCGCAGGTCAGCGCATGCAGGCATTTGGAGACAGGAGGAAGGTTCATGAAGACGTTGAGGATTTTGGGTCTGCTCATTCTGGGTTTTGTTGTTGTTGGTCAGGTGTTTGCCGGAACGGTCGAGCTTCAGGACGGCAAGCAGCGTCAGGGACAGGTCATTGTTCGGGAAAACGTCGTGACGATTAACACGTCAGACAACAAGACCTTTCAGTTCTATCTCAATCAGGTGAAGAAGATCACTGCCACGGAAGAAAAGAAGCACCTGATTGCCACCGATGTGACGCTGAAGTCTGAAGCCAACGATGACGCCGCTGCGGGACAGACGCTCTCCAAGGGAATGGAAGTCGAGGAATTGGAGCAAAAGGACGGTTGGCTGAAAGTGAAAGCTGTTCGTGAGAACGAGGTCGGCTGGGTGAAACCAACCAATCTGGTCAAAGAACTGGTCTTTGAGGGAGTCGCACCAGAAGTCGCAGAAGCAGCCACGGAATCCGCTTCACCGAAGCAACCGTCAGTTGCCGCCGAGCAGCCAAAAGACGCCACTCCGAGTGAATAGAGCGAACGCTCAATCCATCTGGATGTCCAAACAGAGAAACACCAGTCGCTTGGCATCTGCTTTTGCCAGGCGACTGTTCATTAGAGGCTGATCGTTGTTGACGATTCTTGGTTTCGAGACATCTTTTGACGATACGGCTGCTGCCGTTGTGCGCAACGGCACGGAGATTCTGTCCAACGTCATGGCAAGCCAGGTGGACCTGTTCAAGGACTTTGGTGGTGTTGTTCCGGAGATCGCTTCGCGGGCGCACATTCAGATGTTGCTTCCGGTCATGCACAGAGCGCTTTCGAAAGCAGAACTCACGCTTGGGGATATGGACGCTTTGGCAGTGACCTACGGCCCCGGGCTGGTTGGATCACTTCTGGTGGGAGTTTCTGTGGCCAAGGGGCTTTCCTACGCACTCGGGTTGTCACTTTACGCTATCAATCATGTCGAAGCACATATCTACGCTCCGTTGATGACAAATCCCGAACTTGAGTTCCCTCATATCTGCCTGTCGGCGGCGGGAGGACATACATCTCTGTATCTGGTCAAGAGTTTGGGCGACTATCAGATGCTCGGAGGCACCCGGGATGACGCGGCGGGAGAGGCTTTTGACAAAGTCAGCGTTGCGATGGGAAAAGGTTGTCCCGGAGGAAGAGCCATTGAGCAACTGGCTGCTCAGAGCGATCAAGAGGGTCCTTCTTTTCCACGTCCAATGATGAAATCAGGCGACTACGATTTCAGCTTCAGTGGACTGAAAACGGCTGTTGTTCGATACCTTGAGACTCCCGAAGGTCGTCAGAGTTCGCTGGAGGCAACGGCGGCGGCGTTTCAGAGTGCGGCTGTGGATCTGATGGTCTCCAAAACACTCCGCGCGGCTCGAAACAGTGGTGCCCGCCATATCTCTCTGACCGGCGGTGTTGCCTGCAACGGATACCTTTACGAGCAACTGAAGGCTCGTTGTGAGCGCAAGCACCTGCGTGTGTTTCGGCCTCCGGCGAGTCTCTGCACAGACAATGCCGCCATGGTGGCTGGACTGGCCTTTCACAAGCATCGTCTCGACAGTCCCGCAGGACTTGAACTCAATGCCGATCCAGGATTGGGACTGGGCAAGACCAATCCGACTCTCCTGGTAGACACGCCACGTCAGGGAAGCAGGAAGACCCGCCCGAGAACGCCATGAATGCTCCGACACAAGAGTGGCTTTTTGCCAAAGGGAGGCCGGCGCTGCTGTCAGCGCCTCTGGAAGGAATCTCCGATGTCTTCTGGAGAAGTCTTGCCTTTCGGTTTGGGTGCAGTGCCGCCTACACGGAAATGCTCAGTGCCGAAGCACTGCTGAGACGAATTCGACAGTCGTGGAATAAGCTTGAAGAGGTTCCCAAACAGTTTCCAGTGATCGTTCAGATATTTGGAGCCGAGCCGGCGAGTCTTGCGGATGCCGCGGCACTTTGTCAGGATGCAGGAGCCGCCGCGGTGGATATTAACATGGGTTGTCCAGTTCCGAAGATAGTCTCGCACGGCAAGGGAGCAGCGCTCATGCGCGAGCCCGCTCTGGTCCGAGACATCCTGCGGGCAGTCAGGAGTCGCATTGCCATTGCCCTGTGGATCAAGATACGTCTGGGTTGGGACGACAAGAGCCGGAATTACCTGGAGATCGGAAGACTTGCTGAGTCGGAAGGCGTGGACGCTATTGCCCTGCATGGTCGCACACGCACACAGAAATTCACTGGACTGTCTGACTGGGAGGCTGTCGGATCTCTGAAGTCTCAGGTTGGCATACCTGTGTTTGGAAGTGGTGATGTTGACAGCGGCCAGAAGGCGCTCGAACATTTTAAGAAGACCGACTGCGATGGCATTCTCATCGGACGTGGCGCTCTGGGCAATCCGTGGATTTTTGCGGAATCTGAAGCCACATTGCATGGAAGAGCGTTTTCCGCGGCATCCTGTGAAGACCGATGTGCCGTTATGATCGAGCATGTGCAATGGATGGTTGAGCGTTTCGGTCTGGAGAAGGGTTTGCGGGATGCGCGAAAGCACATTGGCTGGTATGTTCGAGGCTTTCCCGGAAACAAGCAGTTTCGGGAGTGGTTCTACCAATGTACTTGCGTGGAATCAGCCGTTGAGGAGATAGAACGTTTTCTAAAGAGCAAACCGCCTTCTAACTAGCCAGTCAGAAGAGGTTGTGCTAAGTTCGCTGTCGTTAAATAACGTCAAGGGAATCGAGCATCATCGTGCTCGACCTGAACCGAGGGACTAAGTTTCGGGGTGCCCTCTCATGTTCCTGCGCTACGGATGTGCCTCGGTGACATTGCTGCAGTTGAACCTTAAACGTTTGCGAATAGGGATGTCTTCAAATGGACTTTCTCAAGAAAATCTTCGGTGGCAAGCACACTGCGGAGAAACCTGATTTTTCCAAGGACACCTGCTACCGAACACTGGGGATTTCCTGGTCGGCCTCACAGCAGGAGATCAAGGCCGCCTATTTCGGAAAAGTCAAAGAGTATTCACCCGAGATCTATCCTGAGCAGTTTATGGCCATCCGCAAGGCCTATGAAGTGCTCAAAGAGCCTGACAGTAAAGCCGAACTGGATGTCACCTGTCTGGCAGAGCCCTCACTGAAAATCCAGTTCAGCGATGTACCTGAAGCGTCCTCCTCGCAGGTGAAGATCAACCAGGCCATTGCCGAAGCCGAGAAAGCGGCCGAGTCCGGTGATTCCATCGCGCGGGCTCAATGGATTCGACTGCTGAAAGAACACAGTCTCTGTCTCGCCGAGCGGGCAGCATGGGCTGACGCAATGACGGATCTGCGGACGGTACTCAGTCTGGTTCCTGACGACACCGAGACAACTCGGAATCTTCGCACTGCCAAATTCCTGCTGGGACTGTCTCTTGCTCGACAGAACAAGTATCAGCTTGCTTACGATGTTTTTCAGGAGTTGCTTCAAGGGGACCCCGACAGCGTTGAGATCGCCCACAACGTGGCGCTCCTGGCAGCGGCCTGTGAAAAGTACGCTGAAGCCGTCCGAATGTGGAAAGCGCTCTTCGCGCACTACCAGGCACAGTTGGACAAGGTTTCAGAAGACGAGTATCTCGCGCATCTCATCGTTGAGATTCAGAAGAAGATTGCTGAGAATTCAGCGCGAATTCCAGCCGAGAAGCCAGAAGAGAAGACCGTCTTTGCGCCACAAGCGCCCGACGCCAAGACCGGCGTCAAACTAGCTGTCTCGTTGATGGAGCAGAAACTCTATGCCCAGGCGATTCAGATTCTTGAACGGGCGATGAGCGAAGGCGACAATAGCCTTGATGTCGTGGACAATCTCGGTTGGGCTTATCTCCACATGGGCAACATCGAAGAGTCTTTCCGACTCTGGCGCAAGGGACTTCGGGATCACAATCAGCATCCCCGACTCAAAGACAGCATCATCCGCGGCCATGTTCACGTTGGCAGAAGTATGCTTGAAGGCAATCATATCACTCCTGCGCTGACACATCTCAAACAGGCGCTTGCCGCGGACTCCAAGAACATCGAAGCCTATGACCTTCTTGCCCAGATCTATCTGCAAAAGGGAGATCCAATGGCGGCTATTGATCTTTGGACAAAAGCTCTCAAGATCGATCCGCGAGACAAGAAAATCCAACGATCCATACGAGCGGCAAAGATAAGAACGAGAAGATAGTCATAACGACACCGACGACGTTTCTTCTTTGTAGACCGAGAGCGACAAACTCTGAGGAGGAAGTCCGATGAAGCATCCGGAGATCATCTTGTTACCCGTTCTGATGCTTGCAGATTACTATCTGACACTGTATTCAGATTACCTGAGACTGAAGAAACACTCGGACTACTTTGATTTGGAGTCATTCGAACTCAATCTCGGTATGCAGAAGGAAATCAGGAATAGACGACTTTTCAGCCCAAAGCATTGCATCGGCGTTGTTTTCATGACACTGGCGCTCTGGTGTACTTCTTTGGCTGAAGAAGGTGTGTATGAATTCATCCTCGGTTTTTTCCTCGTGACCTTTGGCATCTTGCTGAGTAGACACATTGCCAACATCGTCATGTTTGATTTCGTGAGAAGGAATGCTGAGACAATCCATGGCAAAATCTCGGTGTCCTATGAGTTTAGTTTGTGTAGTTCCAGATCCTCGATTTCAGTCTCCCTGATTCCTCTGATTCTGGTCTCTGTCTTTCGACCCAGTATCTTTGTCTTTGGCGGCATTCTCGCGAATCTCAATCTGATTTACGTCCATTTTGCCTGGGGACGTCGCCATCGAAAAAGAAGGATTAGGTCTCGCGAACTGCAGGACGAGGCTAGGTCATAGGGCAATGAGTTCCTTGCTTTCTGATTGATCAGTCAAGCACATGATGTCTGTTCTGTTTCAGTGTCTTCTCGACGCTCAATATGCGGCTTCCCTGAGGTGCGTTAGTCGGCAACTATGACGCAAGCAAGTCTTGGGCATACAAGAGGAGTCTGAGCAGACGTTGAGAGTGTATCAGCGGATTTGCCTCTACTGGTTGGCTATGGCGAACAAAGCATAGCCCTGTTCACTTCTGAAGACTTCCTTCCCCAGCCCTTGCTCAATCAAGCCGTCCACCGCTTCAGGTTGCAGAGCATTCGATCCAGGATGCACAAAATGAGTCACTCCGAGCAGTCGAAAGGCGCGTAGAAGGTCATCGGCTGTGTAGGTATCTGTGCCAATGGCGGCGTTGACCGGATTGGGTGCACCACAGGCGGTTCCGATTGTGCGTCTCCGTGCGGGATAGCCGATCGAAAGAATGCAGGAGTCTTGTGGTAGATTGGCATTGACATATTCCACAACATCATACTTGGGGATGCGGTCTTTGTAGTATTGACTTCGAGCAGACTCAGTCAGCACAGGCACCAGGGACTCATTCATGGTCTCGGCGAATCGAGAGCGTTCCATGATAAAACCGAAAAGGCTGAGAACAACCAGGCACAGCAACAAGAGCGGCCTCAGCCGCTGCCGACCGCCGGGAAGATGACCCCAGGCTTCACAGCAGAGCCAGAGGCTCACCTGAACGCAAATTGCAGGGACGATGGGCAGAAAAAAGCGACCATCCATGTTGTTGCAGCAAAGCAGATTCATCACCCACGCCGCGGCGATGAAAAGAACATGGAATCGGATCCACTGCGGAAACTCCTTCCAATTCTGCCTCCGACACAGCAGCATCAAAAGTGTTGTCAGCAGGGCGATGGCTGCGAGGTTGAGGACAAAAGTCCCCGCATAGTTGACCCCCGTCCATCGGACAGCAAACCATTTGAGAAACCCCAATGGAGTGAAGATCGCGGCGGGGGGTGTATGATCCATCACATGGGCATGAGTGATCTCAAGTCCGGGTCGGTTCCTGCCCAAAACGCCAGCCAGGATCGGGAAAAACGGATTGCCTGTCAGAATCCAATTCTTGATGAACACGGGAGAGGCGATGACCGCTGCGGGCACAGTGAGGAATGTAATCTGCTTCCAGAATCCTCTTGTGCTCAAGCGTTGCTTCGTCCCCAGCCAAACCAGCCAGACCAGACAGAGCGGAACGAAAGCAATCAGTGCGGTTGTGTACTTGGCACCGAGAAAGAAACCGGATGATATTGCTGCCATCAAAAGCCATCGGTTTCTTACAGAGTGATCCGTCTGCTGTGCTGCCTGTGTGATATTGAGAAGACTGACGGTGACCCATGCGCTCTGTGCCAGGTCAATGAAACAGGCGCTTGAAAGCCAAGCCACTTGTGGAGTGATCATCCAAAGCCATGCTGACCAGAGTCCCGCTTTCCTTGAGTGCATTCGGCGGGCAAAGCAGAAGAGCAAAAAAGCGACCAGAATTCCGAATGAGCAATGAATCAGTTTGGCGAGGTGATCTCTGCCGATGGAGAGAGCCAACGCGTAGAGCGACTCCACGTGGATGGGCATATATGAGAAATAGTGCCATGCGTTCTCGTAAAATCCACCGTGGATGACGTAGAGGCTGGGAAAGGCTATGTGGTACTGAAGAGGGTCTTCACGTACTTCCGGTGTGAGTGCTGACAGGCCGTTGCTGATGGCGATCAGAATACACAGAGTGAACATTGTCTTTTCGTCCCACCGCCAACAAGGGGAAGTCTGTTTGCGTCCGCTCAGATCTTTCCGCAGGAACCATACTTGCGCACAACCGAGCGACAGCAAAATCCAGGTGACTTGAGGTCGGATCATCTGGGCAAAGAGAATCTGCAGCCCGGCCACTGCCATGGAACCGAAGCCAATCACAACAGCCCAGACCGCGTGTTCGTCGTCTGCCGGCAGTGAGAGCCGAAGCCATCTCAGAATTCTAAGTCCATAGCCCAACGAGGCTGTCAGGAAGATGAGAAAATAGAGGAGTTCGATCAGAGGAGTGCCTCCATTTCAGACGTTCTATGGTGCGAAGAAGATCCCAGCTGATGAACTCATCCATTTCCACCTTCTATGTGGGTGGACTCTGGGGCATCAAGGCGACCAGGATGAAAGCCATCAGGAGGAAAACCTGGCCGATCATCAGGGAAACATCAAATCCCTGTCCGAGCGACAGGCAGAGGGCAAGCAGCAGTCCCAAGGAGAACATCCCTGAGAGACTTCCCGCAATTTTCGGGAGATCAGGAACCATTTCCTCCCGAACGAAAGACCATGCCAGCGGAACGGTCACTCCAACCAACATTCCAAACGGGAACAGAAGCAGGAAGACCGTGGGAATTCGAAGAAGAGCAGGAGCATTTTTCCAGAGACCGACCAGGTCCTCAAAAGGTCCCGCGTACAGAGTAATGATACAAGCCAGAGCACCTGCCGTAAGGAGAAGTGTTCCGTGGATGGCATTGCGACGGCCTGCCAACGCAAGTTTTTTGACCAGCCATGTTCCTGTTGCCATCGAGGCACTCAGAATGAACAAGACCAGAGTCGAAGCGAGCAGAGGATCTGCCACAAACAGCGAGTACTCCCAGAAGAGTGACAACCCTACGATTCCCAAGCCGATTCCAACGCAGACAAAATACAACAGGAGCATTCTCTTCTCGCAAGCCAGACTCGATCTCAAGCGCCGTCCTTGCCGAAAGAGTACCAGGAAGAGACACGCGATAAGAAGAGCGACAACAACACTTGACGAAATCATGCGTGCGAAGATGCTCTCGCTGGGAAGCAGATCATACAAAGAACGCAGCAGGACATATCCGGACGGCGAATGGGTTACACCATTGTCGAGACGGGCAAAAGAGATATCAGTCTTGAAATAAGACAGAGCGGTGACGAACAGTGTCATAGCCACCGCTGCTGATCGCTGTTTCCTCAAATTACGTTCCCAGGAGAAAGCAAACGCAGCTAATGTCGCAAAGACCCCATTGAGAACCGTGACGTAGACATCGCTGAGAAAATGGAAAAGAAATCCACCGAGCATACATCCTGCCACCAGACCAAGCGAGATTTGCAGCCCCAGCCGTCCAGCCTCTCTGGGGAATCGGCTCAAGACAGCGATGAAAATAGTGGCGCTAAACAGGAACGGCACCGCGAGCACTGCCGAGAGCACCACAAAATCCATGAGGTGATCCAGCAGGAGCAGTTTCCAGAGCAAGAAAATAAGTATGAGCGAAAAAGGAATGGAAAAACTCAACAAGATAGCGACTCTTGCGAGAAAAGCTTCGCAGCGTCTGTCCGCCCAGCGCTCAAAGCATCGGTATGTATAGGGGCCTGCCAGCGAGGCACCGACTGACGAAAACAAGAGCACAAGGAAGGTCTTGCTCATACCACACAGCGAAGCAGAAATGCGTGCAATCCCGGAAACAAAGATGACCAGGAAGCACGCAACAAAAAACACTCCGGCAAGTACCGGAGATGGCACACGCCTTCGCGGCAGAGCCATTCCTCAGAGCACTCCTCAATGCTTATTTGTTCGGCAAAGCCATCGTGAAGGAAACAGGTCCTCCCCGGACCCAATCCTCTAATCCAAAAGAGAGTATACCTCAGGTTGTTTGTAGAGATCAATGCTGAAAAAACAACTCAGAAACCGTTGACACTTTGGGTTGTCGGGATAGAATGAAAGTAGTGGAGTCCGATCCGGTCGGGCGGTTCTTTTTTTGGCAACCGGTGCGCTCTGGAGTGCGAGGGCGATCAGAGTCCCTCTGAGTTTCCGCAAGGTTAAGAAACCAACCCATCCTGATGGTTGGTGCGCCAGGAGAGATATGGAACGTTCGCGCAGACACAAGATTGTTCTTTACGGCCAGCCAGATTCCTACCAGGAAGGACTCAATCATCTTTCCGATCAGGGCCACAACGTGGTTGTTCTTCAGGATATCAATGAGGTCAAGAGGCACATCTATGCGGAAATGTCGGACGTATTGCTGTTGGATCTCCCTCATCTGGGGGATGTTGGGTTGACGCTATGCCGACGGTTGAAAAGCGATCCTCGCACCTACAACAAGCCCATCATCGTCGCTTTTGGAAGACAGCATGACTCATTGGAACTGGCTGCAATTCAGGCAGATGTGGACGATTTTACGATGCTGCCGATGGCGCCAACGGTCTTAGCGGCACGCATTCAGATGATCATCAACCGCAGCAGTCGGCAGCAAATGTCCAACCCCTTGACCGGACTGCCTGGCAACCTTGCTATCGAAGAACACCTCAACAGAAAACTGAGTCTGGGTCAGCCCTTGGCAGTTGCCTACGCGGATTTGGACAACTTCAAGGCATTCAACGATCGATACGGTTATTCCCGTGGGGACAATGTCATCCGTCTCACTGCGATGATTGTCAAGGAAGCAATTCAAAACTATGGCAGGCAGGATGACTTCTATGGTCACATCGGTGGAGATGATTTCATCATGATCACCGACTGGGCGTGCCTGGATCAGGTGTGCACTCATGCAATCACCTCGTTTGACACCCTTGTGCCGTTCCAATACGATGAAGAAGATCGGGTGCGCGGAGGTGTTTTTGCCACGAACCGACAAGGTGAGTCGGTAACGATTCCCGTCATGACTCTGTCCATCGGAGTCGTTACCAACCAGAAGAGAGAACTCCGAAACTGTCTTCAGATTGCCGATCTGGCCACGGAGATGAAATCGCATGCCAAGCAGTTTTCGAGAAGTCTGTATCTCGTAGACCGCCGCCAGGAAGGTGTGAGGATGCCCGAAACGCAGTCAACTGAGGCTCAGGAGCCCATTGCCGATTTGGAGCAAGAGAGTTGAGTTCGAAAACCGAAAAGCCTGTACAGAAGTCACCCCAAAAGCCCAAGATCGCCATAACCATAGGGGATCCAGCCGGTGTGGGGCCTGAAGTCGTTCTGAAATCCCTCAATCTTGTCGAGAGAGATTTTGACCCCATCCTGATAGGGAGTCTTCGCATACTCAAGGATGCTTCCGAACGCTTTCGGATTGCCGCGAAGTTTCGTTCCTGGGGTGGTGACGCCGTTCGGGACTCGACGCCTGTGGTGGACGTGTGTCCTCTGTCTGTTCCACCCGAATTTGGGTCTGTAAGAAGGGAGTACGGTGAGTTTGTCTGGAAGT
>JAKQFZ010000476.1 GCA_029558215.1 Candidatus Omnitrophota bacterium | reverse complement strand
GCGCTTGCTGAGACTGAAGGACATCTGATATGCCAGAGAGTCAACGCGAGCGGCCACAAAGCCGACCTTGTCCACTACCAGCGCGCTTTCCAACTCTCTCTCGCCTTGGGGAGTCAGTTTCCGGCCTCTCTTGCCCATATTCGCTGTAAGGCCGGCTTTATCGGTCAGGCCAAGGTAGTGCCGAACAGTGCGTTCGCTCAGATCGATCCCCTGGGCTTGCAGAGCTTCACCGATGCGCGTACTGCCGAGAGGCCGCTCGGAATCGTGAAGTTCGCGGAGAATGGCGACTATCTTGCGTCTGGTGTTGATGTCCATAACGTCCTGCCTGCCTCAGCACATGAGATAGACTAGGTTGCCAAGACACTTTAGAAGGCAACATCATCGGCAACCATATCCAAGGATCTTCCAGTTGTCAAGCAGTTTAGACGGCATTCTTGCCGACAAGTTGTCATTTTTTGATATTTTGATATCTCCTGGGAATGTGACGGTATAAAGCATTCTAAATCAATATCTTAATATCAAAGATAATATTTTTCTTGACAAGTCCTTTTCTCTATGAATTATAGGCAATGCATTACCGATAAAGAGGTAGATGCGTTTGATAGAAACTGGACTCCGAACTTGGAGTGTCAAAGCCACAGAAGTGGCGGAAAGAAGAAGGAGCAAGAGATGGCGTACGTTGATGATGTGATGGATTTGGTGGTCAGGAGAAATCCTGGTGAACTGGAGTTTCACCAAGCGGTTAAAGAGGTTCTCGATTCACTTCGCCCAGTCATGGAGCGGCACAAGAAATACCAGAAGAACAGCATTCTTGAACGATTCGTGGAGCCCGAGCGAGTGCTTATGTTCCGCGTTCCCTGGGTTGACGACAAGGGCAACGTCCAGGTCAACCGTGGTTTTCGCGTTCAGATGAGCAGCGCCTTGGGACCCTATAAGGGTGGCCTTCGTTTTCATCCGAGTGTCTATCTGGGAATCATCAAGTTTCTGGCTTTCGAGCAGATTCTGAAGAACTCTTTGACGACGCTGCCGATGGGAGCAGGCAAAGGCGGCTCGGATTTCGATCCCAAGGGCAAATCGGACATGGAAGTGATGCAGTTCTGTCAGTCGTTCATGACGGAACTATGTCGTCATATTGGTGCTGACGTGGATGTTCCCGCAGGAGATATCGGCGTTGGTGGTCGTGAAGTCGGCTATCTGTTTGGGCAGTACAAAAGAATTCGCAATGAGTTCACCGGTGTTCTGACGGGCAAAGGCCTCGGCTGGGGTGGTTCGTTGATTCGACCTGAGGCAACTGGCTACGGTGCGGTCTACTTTGCCGAGCAGATGCTTGCGATGCGTGGCGATGAGATAAAGGGGAAGGTTTGCACCGTCTCCGGTTCGGGTAACGTTGCGCAGTACACGGTCGAAAAGCTCAACCAGTTGGGAGCCACGGCAGTTAGCCTTTCGGATTCGAACGGGACAATTCATGATCCCGACGGCATCAATGCCGAGAAGCTGGCCTGGGTTATGGATCTGAAGAACGTCAAGCGTGGACGTATCAAGGAGTATGCTGACAAGTTCAAAGGTTCCAAGTACCTCGAAGGGGTCAATCCATGGGGCATCAAGTGCGACTGTGCATTCCCCTCTGCGACACAGAATGAGATCTCTGGTGAGGATGCCAAGACGTTGGTGAAAAACGGTTGTTGCCTGGTTGCTGAAGGCGCCAACATGCCGACTGACCCCGATGGCGTAGATGTGTTCCTGGCCAAGAAGGTTTTCTATGGACCAGGCAAGGCTGCCAACGCCGGTGGTGTGGCCGTTTCCGGTCTGGAGATGTCGCAGAATTCCATGAGGCTGTCCTGGACGAGAGAAGAAGTTGACAGTCGCCTCAAAGGGATTATGACCGCGATTCACACGGCCTCTTACGAGGCATCACAGGAATACGGCGATCCAGGGAATCTGGTCATGGGTGCCAACATTGCCGGGTTTGTCAAGGTGGCGGATGCCATGCTGGATCACGGAGTTGTCTAGAGTGAATTGTCAATGGACGATTGACCATTGATAGTTTCAGACAGATTGAACAAGTTGATCGTAGATAAGACTCAGGGGTGCGGTGTACCGTGCCCCTGACCGTTTTCTATGGTCGGGGTTTCCCGAAAGCAAGCCCACAGCACTCAGAGCCTCAGTGTCGCTTTTTTTGTACTGGCTCGGTTATGCAGGTGATGCAGGCAAGGTATGCTTCGGAAGCAACGCGGAGTCCCTTCGGCTGCGCTCAGGGCAGGCTTCGGAGCAATGCTACCGAAGCCCGCTGTCTCGCTGTTCTCGCTTCGGCAGTGTCGCGGAGCCTCTACTACCGAAGCATACCTCCACCCCCTCCGTAACTGAGCCGGTGCTCCTCAGTATCGCTTTCCTTTGACACGTTTCCTTGGTGGTAGTACATTATGAAGAGGATAACGGAACTTTTCTGTGCAGTGGTTTCTGGCGAGAAAGTGCGGAATTGAGGGTGTGGGTATTCTAAAAGCCAAGCAGACGCGAAGCAGACTTTTTCTTCTTGCCGCGGTTATCTGGATCGCCGTAGTGGCGACTTCACTGATCTGGAACTGGTATGAGTCAGAGCATGCAGTCATCACAGCGGCAATCTCAGAGGCACGGATTGCATTTGAGAAGGACATCGTCTATCGAAGGTGGGCGTCTTCTCATGGAGGGGTGTATGTTCCTCCTTCAGAGACGACACCGCCGAATCCTTACCTGGCGCATATTCCGGATC
>JAKQFZ010000413.1 GCA_029558215.1 Candidatus Omnitrophota bacterium | reverse complement strand
CGCAAAGAGCAAAATACAGAAAGCCCTCTGCGAGTCTTCCAAACCCGCTCGTGCCAAGTTGCTTACTACAGTGTCCCTTCCGGCACCAGGCGCAAAAACAAACGGGAAACAATGTCCTATCGAGCAAACAAAGTCAAGCATTTTGAAAACCGCTGTGGTAGCAAAGGGAAAATGCAAAGATTTGAAGTCAGCACGAACTCGTTGTAGTATCCTCCCCAATATGCACAAGGCACCTCTGGAGGCAAGAGATTCATGTTGGACTTGAAGAAGATTCGAGAGAACCCTGAAGGTATTGAAATCCAGTTGCGCCGTCGCGACCCATCGATCTCCCTGAAGGAGATTCTTTCATTGGATGAAAGGCTTCGCGTGCGCAAGTCATCTCTTGACGATATGCGCAACAAACTCAATACCGCCTCAACCGAAATCGGCAGACGCAAGAAAGCCGGTGAGTCTGCCGATGAACTTATCAGGGACATGTCCAGTCTCTCGGAACAGATCAAGGAGGCGGAGTCGGAAGAAAAGAAGATGCAGACAGATCTGTTCTGCCGTCTCAGTTTCCTACCAAATCTCCCTCATCCCAGCGTCCCAACGGACATGAACAAGGCACACAATGTTGTCGTTCGCAAATCGGGTACGCAAGTTGAGTTTGATTTCTCCTTCAAGAATCATCTGGAGATTAGCAGAACGCTGGGAATACTGGACTTTGAGCGCGGCGCAAAGGTTGCGGGCTCGCAATTCCCTCTCTATGTGGGTTGGGGCGCACTTCTCGAGCAGGCGCTGCTGATGTTCATGCTTCACACAAATGCGTCAAAAGGATACAGACCGATCCTGCCTCCCTATTTGATCAACGAGCAGACCATGTTTGCCTCGGGAAATCTGCCAAAGTTTGAAGAGCAACTCTATCGTTGCCGTGACGATGATTTCTTTCTGCTTCCGACTTCAGAAGTACCGTTGACCGGACTGCATCGAGACGAGATCCTGGATGAGCAGCAGCTGCCGATCCGATACACTTCCATGACAGCGTGTTTTCGACGGGAAGCTGGAACCTATGGCTCCGAGGAAAGGGGTTTGGTTCGCGTCCATCAGTTCAACAAGGTTGAGATGTACAAGATAGTCACTCCGGAATCCTCCTACGACGAACTGGAATCACTTGTAGCGGACGCCGAAGATCTCTGCCGTCTCCTGAATCTGCACTACAGAACCTCATTGTTGGTCACCGGTGACATCGGCAATCAATCGGCGAAAACCTATGACGTTGAGGTTTGGCTCCCGGGACAGAATGCCTACTATGAAGTCTCATCCTGCAGCAACTGCGAAGACTATCAGGCCAGACGAGGAAACATCCGATGCCGACCCGGCGGATCAGGTGGCAAAGGCAAACTGCGTCATCCACACACACTGAACGGTTCCGGTCTGGCAACATCCCGACTGATGGTATGCATACTCGAAAGCAATCAACAGCCAGACGGGTCTGTTGTTGTTCCTGAGGTCTTGCGACCGTACATGATGGGGCGGGAGATTCTTGAGCCTGCAAGAGGTCTCTGACAGAGGCCTTATTGTCTGGCAGGCGTAACACATTGATGTCAATTCGGCCGCTCGTGTGCGACGCCGAATCCTCAATGCATCCGTTCAAGCCAGTCATCCAGTTCCTCAACGGTTACCTGGATATGCTTTCTCTCCGGGGCAAGGGCTTTGGCACGTTCGAGATAGGACTCTGCCTTGGCATTGTCGCCAATGGTTCTGTAGACCAGAGCAAGATTGAAGTGTATGTCCGGGCTTCGTTGATCCTTCTGCAGGCCAGCGTTTAGAACCTCACCCGCTTCGCGAACTTTTCCCGTCAACATCAAGCAGAGCCCCAGATTATTGTACGCATAGGCAAGTTCTGCATCACGGCTGATTGCCTGCCGGTATGCCGAGATCGCCTCTTTGAGAAGGCCAGCCCTCTGCCAGTAAAGACCCATGTTATACCAAACTGCACCGTCAGCAGGAGCAAGCCTGACCGCACCCTCGTAAAATTCGGCTGCCTGCTTGTAGAATTCAAGCGCCGCCGCCTCATCCCCGGC
>JAKQFZ010000389.1 GCA_029558215.1 Candidatus Omnitrophota bacterium | reverse complement strand
AGGAGAGTCTATGAGTTGCAGTTGTTGTGTAGAAGAATGGTTTGACCGTATGCCTCTGAAGCTGTACGTATTGGCTACTTAGCTTTATCCACTGGGCTCTCGGGTTCCTGAATCACTCGGATGCGAACGGGTGCCACTCCCTGTTTGATGATTCCCAGATCAGAGGCCGCAATCTCGCTCAAATCAATGATTCGACCCTTCACTCGGGGACCTCGGTCGTTGATTTTTACGGTGCATGTCTTCTTGTTATTGAGGTTGGTCACTTCCACGACAGTTCCAAAAGGAAGGCTTCGATGTGCCGCAGTGTATTCCTTGGGGGAATAGCGTTCTGAGGATGCAGTCCTGCGCCAAGTGAACTTCCTATGGTACCAGGATGCTTTGCCTTCCTCAGAATAGGCTGAACCTTCGGTTGGAGACGGTGCTGAGACTTCGGGCGGAGACTCCTGCATCCCGGCAATCTGTGGGGCTTCAGGATGCTGCTGGAGCGGTTGATCCGGAAGATCGGGGGCGGAGGCAAGTTCCACTCCTGACTTCCTTGAGCCCATCCTTATGACAACCCCTGTTCTGTAGGGTTTTGTCGGCAATATGGCACAGGATGAGGAGATAATCCCTACGATAAGTGGTACGAAGAAAAGCGCTTGATGTCTCACTCTCATAGGCTGTCTTTCCTCTTCATCCGACAAGAGAGGAAGTCTCATTTGATCTACCTGCCATGTCAAGAGTTATCCGCTCCCAACAAAGAAATGCGGTTTTTGACTTGCATTGAACCAGAACAGGACGTATCCTTCAAGAAGAAGGCGCGTTATGTGTGTCTTCTGAAATTGGCAAAAGACGTAGAGATGTTGCTAGGACGGCGGGGTAATGATAGACAGACAGATACTTGTCAAATTGCTTCATGTTCAGGATCTGCCGACTCTTCCAGAGGTCATGGCAGAGATACTCGAGACTATTGCCGACGAGGCATCGTCGGCAAGTGACTTGACTGTGCTCCTGGAGCAAGACCATGCGATCTCAGCGCGCGTGCTTCGACTGGCAAACTCGGCTTTCTACGGCCTTAGAACTCGTGTGGATTCCATCCGACGTGCGGTGGTTGTGATTGGCTTTGATGCGGTGAGGCATCTTGCCTTGGCGACAACCGTGTTCGACGCACTTGCGAGAAGGCAGCAGTTCGCCTTGGTGCCTGAGGACTTCTGGATGCACTCGCTCGGTGCAGCAAAGGCTGCGCAGATTATCGCTGGCAGATACTGCCGGGAAGCCTCAAGTGACGGATGTTTCACGGCAGGCCTTCTTCACGACCTTGGTAAGTATGTCTTGGCGTTGGTACTCAAGGGT
>JAKQFZ010000361.1 GCA_029558215.1 Candidatus Omnitrophota bacterium | reverse complement strand
TGCTTGGTTTTGAATTTCAAAAGATCCGCATCAGCAAGCTGCAGATCAAGAAACTCCTCCGTCGCTCCGACCGCTGCGGATGCGGATGCTTCCCAGACAGCTCCGTCGTAACAGAGAAATCCCATCTGCTCGCAGAACCTGAGAACATCCCCGTATTCATTGGCCAGTACTTTTGCCTGACCGATATCCGAGTAGTCCTGCGGCTCAAGGCTTCCAGCGGGCCCCTTCGGAAGAGCAGAGTTGTACTTGTCCGGAGGGATATATCCCGGCTGGCTTGACACCTTCTTCTCCCACTTCTTTGCAGAGTTCCAGATCTTGGCAAGCTCCTCATCAGAAAGAGGTGGATTACACTTGGCAGCCTCTTCCATGAAGATTTCATGCGCTGTGTCACTATGGCCATAGCGTTTGACCGCCTTCCCGGCAAAGCGGCTCATGGTGGCGTTCCGCTTCCCGGCAGGAATCTCACCTGCCGTACCTGCTATTGAATCCTCTGCTTCCAGAAACTCTTCGATGGTCTTGCTGCCTTCATGCCAGATCACGTTCGGAGAAGCGGAGCCATAAACAAAACGGCCAGCATCGAGCGCGTTGTCATCAAAGAACGGATAGCGTTCCTGCACTGCGTGCTTCAGTGCCGCATAGGCGTCCGGATCCTTGTACTCCCGGGTGCGCATATAGACATGAAACCTGGGTCTTGCACTTTTGCCGTCCTTCGGCAGGTTGTTGTGACGGCTCTCCGTGATACCAAAGTCCACATCAGAAAGCTCATCTGCCAGTGCCTCCGGCGTGATCCAGTCCTTTGCCTCGTCAGAGTGGTCATTATCGCAGTCCATTACAATGCAGTCAGAGCTGATGAAGTTGTCGTTGCTTCGATAACTGTTCTTGTATTTGGCGCAGACATGATCCTTTGCAACTGCTGCCCGGAGGGATTCCCCCGAGCTGACAGCCGCCTCATTGGGATACCTGCAGTTTTTCTCATTACCCGTGCAGGTCGCGGTGTAAAGATGCATCTCAGTCATCAATCTCCGATGCCTCCTCTTCCAGAACCTTCGTAATGAACTCCATTGCCTTGATGAGACAGCGCAGGTCATCGTCTCCAATGGCGGTGATTGAAACACCGCAACCATCTCCCTCGGAGTCCTTGCTGACTCTGAAGAGACCAGTG
>JAKQFZ010000358.1 GCA_029558215.1 Candidatus Omnitrophota bacterium | reverse complement strand
GCATATCCCATCCTGTAGTTCATGAATGCAGTCTCATAGATGTACTGGACAAGAACGCGGGTGGACTGTTCCGGACCGCCGCGTGTGATCATGAACGCCTGTCCAAAGACCTGAAATGAGCCAATGACACTCATGACAATGACGAACAGCAGAACCGGTCGAAGCAGTGGGAGTGTGACATGAAAGAACTTCTGTCGTGTGCCAGCGCCATCGAGCGAGGCAGCCTCATAGTAGTGATCGGGGATTTGTTGAAGCCCTGCCAGGAGCACCACCATCGGTCCCCCCACCGTCCACCAGAGCGTCATGAACACAATGGATTTCATCGCCCAGTTCACATCAGACAGCCAGGGCACCTTGTATCCGAAGTGTCCCAGAAGCGCATTGAACAAGCCAAACTCACCGTTGAAGAACCAGCGCCAGAGGATTCCCGCCACACTGATGGAGATGATCGTCGGAAGAAAGATGGACGCCCGGTAGAAAGACTGTCGTTTGAACGGAATGGCATTGATCCCACAGGCAACGAAAAGAGCAAAGCCCACGGACAAAGGCACAGTCATTATCACAAATCGAAATGTGGCGAGAAACGCTTTCCAGAAGTAGCTGCTTCGAAGCGCCTCAAGAAAGTTGCCCAGACCGACGAGTTGTGGAGGAACCCGAGAGAGAACTTCCCACTGGAAAAGACTCAAGCCCAAGCCGTAGAAGAGAGGAACGATCAGAAACGACACAAACAGGACTAGATAGGGCAAGAGAAAAAGGTAACCACTCCAGCGATGCCAGGCGTTCTTCCTCATGGTTCCTGCCCCCTCAACTGTGTTTGAAGCGACTTGTGGCGTTCGATAATTTCGTTGATATTCTTTGTTGCGGTGTCAAGCGCCTGCTTCGGGGGCAGCGTTCCACGCAATGCCTTTTCGATGGCTGCATCAAATTCGGTATAGAACTCAAAGACGAACGGCAGTTTCGGCATATATCGGATGTCCTGAATCTGTTTGGCAAACTCCCGAGGAACGCTCATCGTTTCGAATCGAGCGGAGTCACGAAGGCTCTTGCGAACAGGCACCTGTCCCCCTTCCGCCCAGTCGAGACTGTTGTCGGAGAGAAATCGGACGAGACGCCATGCAGCCTGCAGTTTGTCGCCGGAGAGGTCAGCACGAAGACACATATTGTGAGAACTCGCCCATGCCGCCTTCACGGCACCAACCTGTGGAACAGGGGCTCCGGCGTAATCCAGATCCTGCTGTTTCTGGACATCCGCCAGCATGTAGATGCCTTCCAGAACCATCCCGACCTTCCCTTGCCGAAATCCAATCCAAGAGTCGAAGTTCTCAGGCGACGGAGCAAACTTGTGTTTCTGGATAAGATCAACACAGAACTGCAGTGCTTCAACATTCTCAGGCGTGTTCAGCAGACACTCGTCGTACTTTTCATTGAAGAATCTTCCCCCCCACTGGTTCATAAAAGTGAAGACATTTGTTCGCTGCCAGGTGAAGACAAATCCCCACTGGTCGGTTCTGCCATCGCCATCCGTATCACGAGTAAGGTGCTTGAGGGTATCGAGAAACTCCTCTCGGTTTGTCGGTGGCTTGGGTTCCCCGCTTGCGTCAACGATGCCTGCCTGACGAAAGAGCGCTCTGTTGTAATAGACACCCAGCGGATGGACATCCAGAGGCACCGCATAGTGCTTTGCTCCACTCACGACGGCTTCCCATACATTGGCGTCGAAATCTCCTGAATCCAGACTCCCTGGCTCTCCAACCAGATCGTCCACGGAACGCAGAAATCCCGCCTGGATAAAGCGCTCCAGAACGTCCGTATGGATGATGAAAACTTCCGGAGAACGGTTGCCGATGCCGGCTACGAAGAGTTTGTTGTAATAAGTCCCCCAATCCATGCGCTGCATGAGTACATGAACATCGGGGTTTTCTCGATTGAAGCGCTTGACCATTCGAAGCATTGTTCGGCCGTCGGGACCCGTAAATCCATTCCAGAAACGCAAGGTGGTTTCAACCCTTTGGCCACAACCGAACAAGAGCACAGTGCATGCGATTCCTATGAACAAGAGACCTTTCTGTGACTGTCTCACTTCATCTCCTCAGACAACAACAGCTCGATTGCAGGAGGAGATTAGACGCTTCGTCGAGAAGAGTCAAACGACAGATAGAACCAACAGCGCACCACGGATAACCGTGATGCGCCGTATGAACTTCTAACTGAACCGGGCGTTCTGCTCTCAGTTTCCCGAATCTTGTTCCTGGTTCCAGAATGAGGAAAAGATAAACATATCCTCGGCGTCAATGACCCCATCTTCATTCAGGTCAAACCGCATGTCGTCGGTTCCGTAAGCATTCAGAAGAAGAAGTGCGTCTTCCGAGTCAATCACATTGTCCCCGTTGAAATCAGGACGAATCTTTGGAGTAGGTCTCTTTGTTGGGGTATCAGTTGGCTGGATTTCCGGCGTATCCGTTGGAGTCTCCGTAAAGATGTCCGTAGGTGTTTCAGAAGGCGTGTCTGTGGGAGCATCTGTCGGGGTGTCGGTCGGCAAGTCTGTTGGCGTTTCTGTCGGTAGTTCGGTTGGGGTGTCGGTTGGGAGCCGCGTCGGAGTATCGCTCGGAGCATCTGTGGGTGTGTTACTCGGAACACTAGTCGGGGTATCTGTCGGGATGTTC
>JAKQFZ010000325.1 GCA_029558215.1 Candidatus Omnitrophota bacterium | reverse complement strand
CCTTCCCACGGACGAGGACGGAACGCTCGACACGTCGTTGCTGGAGGCGTTGGCGAGAGAGTTCCCCGAGGAAGTGGCGGCGCATCCTCTGTTCGTTCTCCACGCCTTGGTCGAGCCCGACGAGGAGATGAATGGGGGGGTGGTGGAGGTGGTGCGAAGGACGGCCGATGTGGGGCTGATCGAGACCCTGTGGCGCTCCTGGGGGCCTGACGATTGGTACGTGCGGGCAGCGGTGGCGTGGAACCCGAACACGCCCCTGGATGTTCTTCGACTCCTGGGCAACCAGAAGACCGAATCGGAGGGGAACGTGCGCTATGTGGTGGCGAGGAACCCGAGCACGCCCGAGGACACCCTTCGCCTCCTGGGCAACGAGAAGACCGAATCCGTGGGGTTCGTGCGCCGAGGTGTGGCGAGCAACCCGAACACGCCTCTCGACCTCCTTCGTCTCTTGGGCAACGAGGTCACCGAATCCGAGGAGTACGTGCGCAAAGCCGTGGCGAGCAACCCGAGCACGCCCGAGGACCTCCTTCGATCCTTGGGCAACGAGAAGACCGAATCGCAGAGGTGGGTACGCGGAGCCGCCGCCGAAGCACTCGCTGCGCGTGGCCTGACGTGAGACGATAGGGGCATGGACTTCCTCGACGAGACTGGCACCCGCTACCAGCTCACCGAAGCGTCGGAGGCGCCAGCGCCTGCCAAGAAACCCGTGTGGCCTTGGGTGGTGGGAGGTCTCGCCCTCGCGGGAGGTCTGGCGTGGATGGCGTCGAGCAGATCGAGGCGACCGAACCCGATGAGCCCTGAGGTGGAGGCCCTCGTGACGGAGGCCCGGGATCCCAACACGCCACGGGATCGTCTGTGGGAATTGTTTGACCAACCACAACAATCGAATGAGTTGCGGCGAGCTTTGCTCGACAATCCCAACATTTGTCCTGTGGAAGAGGATGGCTCGCTCAACACGATTTTGCTGGGTCGATTGGCCGAAATAATTCCAAATGATGTGGCCCAACACCCGGTGTTCGTTCTCCATGCGATTGTTGAGCCCAAGGACGAGATGTGTGTCGTCGCTGCTACCGTTGCAGCAATCTCAACTGATGGAGATACCATTTCCCACTTGGTGAATAATTATGGCGTAGAAACTGGATTTTTGAGGGATGTCGTGCGCAATCCGCACGTTCCAATTAGAATTCTAAGAGAATTTGCCAAAGACAAGCGCGCCTCGCATTGGGAGGTAAGAAAAAATATTGCCAATAATTCAAAGACCCCAGCCGATGTATTGAAAATCCTGGGTGACCCACGCATCGAACCTGAAAAATCTGTAAGATCATCGGTTGCTACAAATCCAAATACTGCTGCTGATTTGCTTTCGATCCTCGGGAGTCCATTGACAGAACCAGAGGCAGAAGTTCGATTTCGTGTCGTCACGAACCCTGGAGTGACGAGAGAAATTCTGGTGGAGATGTCTGATGCAACAAAAGAAAAACAAGAATATGTACGCAGTTTTGCAGAAAGAAAGCTAGTGAACCTCTGAGAACTGACCGAACAACGGCAAGCCCCCGCCTCGCTCGTAGCAGGCAGGGTGGGTCACCACGTCTCGGACATTCTATTGCCCCGTCGTGTCTCGAGCTGGACTTGGACGCGAACGCGGCGAGAAATGTGAAGGTCCAGGGCACGGCCTTCGTGGAGGGGAGAGTGGTAGGCTCCCCTGGGAAACAAGAAGACCTTCCCTTGGCGCAAGCCAAGTAGTGGCCTTGACAGCTTCTGGAGCTGTTCGCAGATCAATTTTTGATCATCCAATCGAATGGACCGACGAGATGCTCCAAGCTTACTGGCAAGAAAGGTCTCATTGCGTCCAACAACTGAGCCAATTGCGGCAGTGAGTTGTAACTGATGATCTCAACGAGATAGTTCTCTTCTCCAAACATTGGCTGTTTGTGAGCGAATTCAATTTCCACTGGGATCTTGCCGAACTTCTCTTTCCAAGTTTTCAAAAATTTATTTCGATCATATTCCGAAAGACGCACAAAGCTTTTGTGCATCTCTCGATTTGCTTGTCTCAGTACATCAAAAATAAGTCGTTCAACCGACTTGTTGAAGAACTCGTCTGGATCTACCACCATCAGTGGGGTGATCGGGTTTTCGTTGATACCTTCCAAGAGTGCCAGGGTCATTGGCTTGTAAAGAAAGTCGGCAAGCTTCTCTTTGCTCTTCCAATAGTCTTTTTCAACGTTGATGCTCACGTCAATTTCATCAACAGTGACAGAAAGATCCAAGATCACCTCGAAAGAGTTCGTTTCAGAGGCGATCTTGTAGAGAAGATCCGTGAGAGCATCCACCAACAAGTCGGACCCCTTGTCTTCGTAGATCTCTTCGTAGAAATAGCCAAAGTATTTGTACTCTTCGAAGAACTCCGCGACTCCATTGACGAGTTCCCAAAACTCTTTGGGACCTTTTTTCTCGAACAAGTCTTGCGTTGATGGATTCAAATTAGCCGTGATCTTCTTCAAATCATCTACGTATTCCTCCACTTTTTTCAAGAACTCTGGTCGCAGATCATCTCTCTTGCTATTGCGAAATTCTTCAATTGTATCATGGCTGCTCGACAAATAGAAGACCTCTTCACGGAGAGTATTCTTATCTTCGTCAAAAGCAGGAGCATAAAACATATTTTTTTCTTCCAAAAAAGTCTTGAACGCATCCATGTCCAAAAGAAATGTATCAAGCTCGGCCTCGGGATATTCTGTAAATATAGCCGATGGAGCTTGATCGTGAAAATGATTCTCGACTACTATGAAAGCATATTCTCCAATCAATTCCGCCAAAGATACAGAGTTGCGAAGATCTTCGCCATGATCTTCGTCATCATCGTACCATTTGGCCAACGGAAAGAGTTGCTTTGCCTCTTTTCGGGAGGATGCACGCACAAGATCTTCTTCGTAGGCATCAGATGATTCTCCTTCACCAGGCTCTTCCAAGATGATCTTCCACAACTCTTGAGATCTGCCATAGTAACGACCAGATTCGTCGTATCCATTAGAGTCCAAAGGAACGTGGAAGATGCTCAGGGTCCCAGTGGTTTTTTTGGAGATCATGGTTTTACACTTTCGAGAGCACGAGGATATAGAGATCTTCTTCTATTTGTAGAGCATCTGCAAGCCGCTTCAGCGATTTTTCAACGTACCAAGGTGGTGGGAATCGTGCGCACCAATGGTTCTCTTCAATCTTGTTTGGCACCGCACTCCATTGCATTGGATTATCAAATCCAAATACAGTTACTCCTTCAAAGCTACACGCATTTTTGACGATGGGCAGCGTGTCTTGTATCCAACCCTTCTTTTCTTCATGTGAAAGAATGGAGTAGGCCATTTCAAGAGACTTGCCTGCCTGAACTTTGTCGAATCTACGAGCTATACTTATCGCGAGCAAATGTTGAAGTTCAAGGCGTTGCAAATTGCTCAATACTTTGAAAAAATCATGCCTTTCAGAAAGTAGCCACAAAGGTAGCATTCCGTTGTCTCTGATCCCTTCAGTCAAGGCGCTTATCCTGTATCGAAGAGGAATGATGAATTCTTTTACAAGAAATTCCTCTGTTACTCGTGTGTCTTGGGCGAGTACGTGGACCACACGACTCACTGCATCCAGAAGCGAGTGAGATTGATTAGCCTCTATGAGGCGAAGACATTTTTTGAAAATCTCCAAGAAATTTTCTTCATTGGTCTCCTCATGAATTGAGAGAAACAGTTCAAAGATTCTTTGCTCTGCAAATCGACCATGTTCATCTTTCCAAGAAGTGCTCATGGCTCACTGAGCCTCGCCAAGAATTCTGCAACTGGGTTGATACATTTTGATTCGCTATTGTTGCCGACTTGTGATTTCTTCATCTCAAAAATCACCTTGTGAATCCAGATCATACGAAGCATCGACCAACTTTTTTCGTTCGATATGGCTTCCCACATGAAAAAATTAGTCGAGTCCCGAAATTTTCCATCTCCCTTATTGAAATTATTTCTTACGTCACTCACGCTATTTCCCAAATAGTCAGCTACGTATTGATAAAAATCATCCGTCAACAATCCGTAGTTCAAAGTATAACAATATTTTGCATACACGCCACCCATGTAATGGCCAAGGTAAGTTGAAAACTCCTCCATTGAGGATATCTCGATCATGGTGAGCAAGAAGAGATCCGTTTTGACAAATGCATTCCAAGCTATTTGAACAAAATCGTCATCGACATAAGTGCCAAGGACAAGCATGCAATCCATATCTGGCTCTTGTTTCGAGAAACAAGTCTGCAAGGCAACATTCAAGAAATCCTTCTCAATGATTTGAACTTCTCCGAAGTTCAAATCTGATAGTTCTCCAAATGAAAATCGTATGATTTCATTAGCCATCCGATCCTTCAGGTTCTTTAGTTGAATTATTGTTTTCAGGAGGTCTTGTCGATCTTCATGAAAAGAATCAACAATCTCCTTTGTCTCAACTTTTATTTGGCTCAATCTTTCGGAAGACATGGTTACCTCAACGAGTAAAGCCGCGCTTATAGAGCATTACAAGAGCACTACTCAAAACATTCCAATGAGATTCAGTATTTCTATCTGCAAGGATTCGAAGCACATCTTCAGGAGTGTTTGGGTTCTCAATCACAGCCATTCTTACAGATGGTTCTGGTTCACTGGAACTATTTCCAAGTTTGCGCAATGCCACCACAGGGGTGCGAGGATTTCTTGCAACAGACTCTCGTACATAAAAGCTAGAATCGTTTCCCAAAGTCACGAGATCCATTTTCATTGTGTTTGGGTTAATTGCAACATTTTGTCGAACATATGAATCTTGCTCTTGTCTTTCATCGCACATGGAGTGGAGAATGTTGGCAGGAGTATTGGGGTTCTTCGAGACAAGTCCACGAAGCTCCAAAGAAGAAGCATGCATTCTAAACAGGAGTTCTATCAATCCTATATCAGTGATTCGCTTCACGACTGCATGCACAACGACATCCATCTCGTCGGTGGGTTCGACGAGGGCGTGCAGGACGAACAGGGGATGCACCGCCACTTCCTCGGGAAACTCCTTCGCCAACTTCTCCAACAAGCTCGTGTTGATCTTGCCGTCCTCTTGGGTGGGAACGAGGTTGGGGTTGTCCAGCACGGCACGTCGCACGTCCTCCTCGGGGTGCTCGACCAACTCCTCCAAGCGTCCAAAGGGCGTCGCTGGATCACGAGCTTCCGCCACGAGGGCCTCCAGATCAAGACTTATCGGGTTGGCCTTCTGGGGGCTCGACGCGGCCATCCACACGAGTCCTCCCGCGAGGGCCAAGCCTCCCACCACCCAAGGCCACAGGGGCGTCTCCTTGGCAGGCGCTGGCGCCTCCGACGTTTCGGTGAGCTGGTACCTTGTGCCCGAAGCGTCGACGAACTCCATGCCCCTATCGTCTCACGACAGGCCACGCGCAGCGAGTGCCTTCTTCGCTGCTCTGAGCACGGACCCCATGGATTCAGTCGCCTCGTTGCCTAGCGTGCGAAGAACATCCAGGGGCGCGTGGGGGTTCTCCGCCACCGCTAGGCGCACGTTCCATGAGGATTCTGTCGCTTCGTTGCCCAGGAGTCGAAGAGTGTCCAGGGGCGTGGTGGGGTTCATCGCCACCGCTTCGCGCACGTACCCCTTGGATTCGGTGGTCTCGTTGCCCAGGAGTCGAAGAACATCCAGGGGCGTGTTCGGGTTCATCGCCACCGCTTGGCGAACGAACCCCATGGATTCGGTGGCCTCGTTGCCCAAGATTCGAAAGACATCTTCGGGCGTCCTTGGATTCGAGGCCACTGCAACGCGTACGTACCAATCGTCTTCAGTACATTGGTTCCCCAAGATCCGAAGGACGTCTAGAGGTGTCGTCTTATTCTTGACCACCTCCATACGCACAGATGAGTCTGATTCGGTCTTCTTGTTACCCAAGATTCTGAGGATGCCTTCAGGAGTTCTGTGGTTCTTCGCCACGACTTCGCGCATCCAAGGATTCGAAGGACCAAATACTTGCACCAATTGCTCAATCAACTCTGCGTCATGAGTTCGTTGCGCCACCTCTCCTGCAACCCATCCCATCTCATATGTGGGCTCAATGATCGCATGCAGGACGAAGGTTGGATGGCTCGCCACCTCCTCGGGAAACTCCTTCGCCAACGCCCTCAACAAGTGCGTGTCCAGCGAACCATCCTCCAGGGGTGGAAGGAGGTTGGGGTTGTCCAAGAGCGCGCGTTGCACATCCACCTCGGCACGCACCGCCAATTCCTTCAAGCGTTGAAAGGGCGTGTTGGGATCGCGCGCCTCCGCCACGAGGGCCTCCAGATCAAGACGTATTGGGTTCGGTTGCCTGGATCTGC
>JAKQFZ010000323.1 GCA_029558215.1 Candidatus Omnitrophota bacterium | reverse complement strand
CCAACACATCCAGATCGCCTTCAGAAATGCCATCCTCAACTGGGGTGGAGTTCCCAAGTACGTCTATCTCGATAATGGCAAGGCCTTCCGATCTAAACTGTTCAATGAGAAATGGCAGGATCATGACCTCACCAGTGACCTGGCGGGTATCTTCCCCAGGCTGGGCATCGAAGTGGCCTTCGCAGAAAGCTACAATGCCAAAGCCAAGATCATCGAACGGTTCTTCAAGACCTTCCAGGAGCAGTTCGAACGCTTCATCAGCAGCTTCCGGGGAGCATCGGTGGCCGATAAACCTGCCACGCTGATGCGCAACGAGAAGTGGGCAAAGAAGTTGTATGAAGCCAATCCTCCCACTCTGGAAGAAGCCATGCAGATGATCGGGTTCTATATCCGTAAGATGTATGGCGAGACTCCTCACAGCGGACTGGGCGGCAAGACCCCCTGGTCGGTGTATAGCGCAGTCAAGCCGCCAGCGGAACGCAGAATCGAAGCCAAGCGACTCAACTTCCTGATGATGACCGAGAAACGCAAGACCCTGCGTAATAACGGTATCGTCCTCAACAAGCTGATGTACTGGGATACGAAGCTGATGGAACATATCGGCAAGGAAGTCATTATCCGCTACGATATGGCAGATCTGCGCTGGATCGTAGTCTATGACCTGCAAGACAACTTTATCTGCCAAGCCGAGGTTCGCAGGTCGCAGAACCCCTTCGTGCATCTCGACAAGAGCAATCCCATCTCCCAGGCCGAGTTGAACAAGGAGTCCAGGGAGATCAAACGCTATCACAAGCAGATCGAGAAGCGCACCAAACTCACCGTCCGCCATAGCTCGGATGTAGTCGAGAACCTGGTCAGGCCACTGCTGATGTCCACTGCGAACCCCACCTTCATTCAACCGCCCATGCTGGAAGCTCCCCAGCCGGGTCCTGAGCAGGAGATAGCCAGGCTGGAACAGATAGTCATCCACGAGCAGAATCCAGTGGCACAGGAAGTTCCGGAGCCGCTGGAAGAGATGGCGAAGTTGGAAGCTGAGATCATCCAAGAGCAGACCAAAGCAGATAGTGATAACCAGGCTAAGCATCCCCAGTCGGATATCAGCCTGAAAGAGATGTTGAACCGGATCGGAGTAGAGAGGAAATAATCATGGAACAAGGAAAACTCATCCAAACCGTCAATGTGATCAGAGCCCAGCAGTGCATCGACTTCCTGCTCACTAGACCCAAGCAGGAGATCGTCGGGTTGGGCATGCTTTATGGCAAACCGGGACTGGGTAAGACCACCTTCGCCACCAGAACGGCCTTCCGCAATGGTTATACTTACCTGCGCCTGGAAGCCACTTCCACTCCCAAGACCTTCGCCAAAGAACTGCTAAGCAGCTTATACCGTAACTATGGCTATGGCGATTACATCCCGCATGGATCGACCAACACGCTGTTCAAGCAGTGTGTCCAAGTCCTGTGTGAACAGCAGGACGCGGTGGTCATCATCGATGAGATCGACTATGCCTTCCGCTATTACGAACTGCTAGGTTCGATCCGGGACTTGGCTGACGAGACTCTGGCAGTAATCCTGCTGATCGGGATGCAGGAAGCCAAGGATAAGCTATCCCGCATCGATTCCCACTACTTTGACCGCTGCAACTACTTTTACGAATTCCAAGATAACACCAAGGAGGATATCATGAAAGTCACCAAGAAAGTGATGACCGATCCGGTCGATAAGACCACCACAGACTTCGTCTGGAACTACAGCAAGGGCA
>JAKQFZ010000270.1 GCA_029558215.1 Candidatus Omnitrophota bacterium | reverse complement strand
AGAACTTCTTGGTGAAGGTCTCCCTGTTGGTTCCAGACGAAGTCTTTCCATCAGCAGCAAGTTTTGTACGATAGTCAAGCTCGTTGACAACCTGACGCCTTTGTGTGGCCCAATTGTTCACTTCCTCTTTCGAGTAGGGTGTACCGGCTTGTTCTTTCACAAAGAAGTCAGGAGGGACCATGCCCTCCTTGACATTGTGGTTGTAGAGTTTCTGCTCGTCAGTCTCCTTGGAGGCAGCCTCCTCAGCCAGTGCGAGCAGCGTCGTACGAAGAGTATTTGCTGGATTTGTACCCATGGTCTTCTCGACAGACTCGTCGACGAAATCAGAGTACAACGGAAAGCGGCTACGAAGCTCCTGGGCCAGCTTAGTCATAGTGGACCAGTAGTGAGTGCGTGTCATCTTTCCAGCAGCATACGCATCAGCGTACTGAGTCATCTCTTCCCGAGCTTCGATCAGCTCGTCGGGAGGGGTTTCCTCCGAACCATAGAGCGTAGCTGCGCCAGTAATACCAAAGTTAGAATTCGCCTTGTCATAGGCTTCCTGTACTTCGTTCCGAATATGGGCACGATAACCAAGATCAGCAAGCTTAAGAGAATCCACAGCAGCACCACCAAGCGTGTCAATAGTGATCGCGGTACTTTTATCCACGATCTCCGGACGTACATAGGTGGCGTGTTTGTCTGGGGCATCTGTCTCTTGCCTTAGATTGCCTGCAAAGACTGTGTTCTCATGGACAGGATAGAGAGTCTCAGCGAACTGTTCCGACTTTCTACCTTCAGACCTCTGAGTGTAGTTGTCTGGCTTATTTCCCTCGAGTTCGGGGTTCAGCCGTAACGGATCATTAAGGTTGGCCATCGGTCACTTCATTCCTTTCTCTAATCATGTCCATCCACTTCTGAATAGCTTCCGGGTTATCCTTGATGAAGGACTGGCCGATAGAGTCCAGAGCATCGTTGTCTTTAAAAGCGTTAGACAAGACCTTTCCGTACTCATCCGGTCTGAAGTGGCTAGTAACCCACAGTTTGATCTTCATGGCATAAGCCTTGGCTTCATCCATGTTCCCTCTGCCCATCTCTCTAGCCCAACGACTAGTAGCAAGACGGATTTGCTTTTCAGCATCCCGCTTCCATTCGTCTGTGGATCGGTTCTGTTCGAACATAAGCCACATGTCGTCAAGGCGTTGAGGAGACATACCAGAGATCGCTTTCACGAAGGCTTCGCCTCCCGACAAGCCAGTCTTGGTTTCGTTCCTCGAGATGTACTGATTGAACATCAGACCATTATACAGGGTGCGAGCACTGTTCAAAGAACTCACGTTTTCTGTAACGAAGCGAGTCATGTCATCTACCGCGAGTGGGAAGAAGACGTCATCCTCTCCGTTGAACGCCTGTGTAATGCTGAAAGTCAAAGGCTCCATAGCGGCGTACAAGTTGCCGAGAGATGTCCCCGAT
>JAKQFZ010000268.1 GCA_029558215.1 Candidatus Omnitrophota bacterium | reverse complement strand
GCAACACGCAGTTTGTGACGTACACGCTGGATATGTCCGGTGAGCCCAACTGGACAGGAACCATTGATCACTTGCGGCTTGATCCCACGGTCGAAGTCGGTGCCACTGTCGAGATAGACTACGTGCTCGTTCCGTGAACGTAGTGGCACATTTCAGTGTGTAGCGACGGGTTACAACTCGCACAGCACGAACGCTGATTCTGTGGAGCGACTATCCATAGACGCGCGACGAGACTGGGGCAATGCAGGGATCTACTGCAGGTTCAGCAGTCTGACCGCGTTCTCCCGTGCGATTTTGAGAAAACACGTCTCCGATATCTTCTTCTCATCTCGCAGTTGCAGGAGATATCCAACCAACGGTGTCGGTGTATCCGGCGCGCAGATATCCGTGCCAAAATAGAGACGATCCTGGAATTCGTTGAGAAACCAACACCCGAATTCTTCGTCGCGACTGACTGCATTATGCCCGCTTCCTGCAGAAAGATCACCGTGGAGGTTGGGATAGCGCTGCATCAGTTCGACGACTCTTCCCGGTTTTTCCACTCTTCCCTTGGGATAGCCTTTTCGCGCTTGTTCTGTTTCCAGCGGAGCAATCTCAGCCCAGAACGGCTGAGAATGGCCGAGAAAGATAAGGTCTGGGAATTTCTGCAGCGCCCTTTCCAAAAGAGGCAGACCGGGTTCGTCATACAGACCGTAACAGCCGCCGATGGCATGCCCAATATGAAATGTGAGTGGCATCTGCTGCTGTTGACAGTGATGAAAAAGATTCAGAACAAAGGGATGGTCGAACGGTAGATTCGCGGTGACCTCGCCCACGCCTTTGCAGCCCTTGTCTTTGTAGAAAGCGATAATGTTTCCCAGAGGAGCGTCCGCGGTGTTCTTGAGCATCCGAGGATCAATGTTGCAGAACGGGATGAATCGCCCAGGATACTCGTGACTGAGTTCGATCACTTCCTCAATGGACTGTGGGACATGCGCATGCTCCGGACTGACTCCGGGAAGCAGTACGGCTGACTCGATTCCCAAGGCGTCGTAGCGCTCCAGCAACTGTTGTGGCGTGGCGTAGGTCTTTCCCGTTCCCACCCGCGGAAAACCAGGGATTCTTCTGGTATGAACATGAATATCTATGAACATGCCTGTGGACTCCTGTCAAGACGTTATGCGTTCGTCAACCTACTTTCGTATCAGTATATCATCCAATGACCTTTCGAAAGACTCTCATAAAATTGCCGCCCAGGATTTTCCGAATGGCCACTTCGTCGTAACCTCGCGCCTGCATTTCCTCTGTCAGACAAGGTAGTTTCGTCACATCTTCCAACCCGCTTGGGAAGTATTCAACGCCGTCGAAATCAGAACCCAGTCCGACGTGATCAATGCCAAGCAGTCGGACGAAATGATCAATGTGATCCACTACGATTCGATAATCCGAGCGAGCTGCCAGAAAACAAGCTGCAGCCTGCTTTCTCTCTGTACGAAGTGCTTCCAGGTGCTGCTGCAACACTTCGGGTTCGTCCTTGTAGTGCTCCCGCAGTTCCTTCTCTCTCGGGGCGAACTGATCGCGTAATGCCTTGATCCTTTCCCCGAAGGAGGCATCGAGGTAATCGAGGCAGTAGTTGACTCCGACAACGCCCCCTCTCTCTGCAATCGCTTGAGCGAGATCGTCGGGTATGTTACGCGGTATGTTGCAGAGACTGCGCGAGCAGGAATGAGAGAGGATCATCGGTTGGGCGCTGACTCGAAGTGCATCCCGAACCGTCTCATCCGAGGCGTGAGAGAGATCCACCATCATGCCCAGTCGGTTCATCTCCTCGACCACTTTGAAGCCGAAATCTGTCATGCCCTGTTTCTTCTCTGACTCACCCGAGGAACCTGCCCAGTTGTTGGAGTTGATCCAGGTCAGCGTCATGTACCGAACGCCGCGCTCATAGTACTCCCGAAGCAAATCCAGACTGTCCTGAATTGCATCCCCTGCTTCCAAACCCACAAAGATGGCGATCTTTCCTTTGGCAACAATTGTCTCCGCTTCGGCCGTTGTTCGCGCCAGTGTCATCAGGTCACTGTTGAGATCTAATTGCCTCTCGAGTGCTTGAAACAGTTGCAAGGTGCGTTCTCGAATACGACCTTCATGCTTTCTGGGGTGAACGAAGATGGCAAGGCCTGCCACATCCAAGCCGCCTTCCCGCATTCGGGGAAGATCCATGTCGCCTTCGGTGTGGCGGTCTGCCAGTTGGTAATTTTTGTCGGCCACTCGAAGCAACGTGTCCGAGTGCGCATCAAAAACAAGGGCATCTTGATGGAGCGCTGAAGCAGTGTTCATCTCGTTTGCATCGTCCTCACCGCCTGCCTTGCCGCAGGCAGGCATCCGTTTCTGTGACATTGGAAGAACAATAGCAGAAGCGTGGTTCGGAAACGAGATCAGAACAGGTTTGTATCCTGTGATGGGGAAAAACGTGGGTTCCACAGGATAGAGGCCTCTTCGGGGAGTAAGTCCTTGGAAGTTTGCGTCCTGACACGACTCTTGATGATCGGATGATCCGTCAGTTGGCTCTCGTGTGTGCCGTTTGGAAATCCAGGGCTCTGTCTGGATTGCGAGTGAAATCGCAGTTGTGTCTTAGGACCCATATTGAAGCACCCGTCCTGTTTCCAGCAATGTTTTCTTTCTTCTCTCAACGGGTTCTGAACTGGGGGGTGTTTCCTGATCCCATCCATCCCGTGCCACGGCACGTAGCATCACTTCCGAATCAATCGTGGCTGTTCCAGCGAGAAATCCTTCCAGCAGCGCCCCTTCGGCAATTCGGTTGATGCTTCTGGGAATACCGCCCGAGGCGTCATGAAGAATGCGGTAACACTCCGTGGCAAACAGTGTGCCATCACCACCGGCCATCAGAAGTCGGTATTTCACATACTGCTCCGTTTCCTCGACAGTCAATGGACTGAGTTTCGCCCGAAAGGCAATCCGTCCGCGAAGGGATTCATAGGTCGGCAGCTGAATCCGCTTTACGAAACCAGGCTCTGCGAAGAGGATGACAGTCACTAGTTTTTCGTCAGTGGTTTCGAGATTCGAGAGCGTTCGGAGAAGGTGCAGTGCGTCTGTGGACAGGAAATGCGCCTCGTCCAAGAGGATGATCACACGGCGTCCTTCCCGTTGTTCCCTTAGGATGCGTTGATGAACCAGGTTGATCATCGAGAATGCACTACGGGGACAGTCCTGAATCTCCAGCTCGGAAAGCAATTCCTGAAGCACACTTGTCTTGCTCATCCGAGGAGTTGCCAATACAAGAATCGGAAGATATTTCGCCGGATCGAGGTTCTCCAGCAAAAGCTGTGACAGCAGCGTCTTTCCCGAGCCGCTCGGCCCCCAGATCAGACCCAACGCCCGACCACTCTCAACACAGTGTTCCATGCGAAGGAAGGCGCGTTCGGCGGCCTCAGTCTGGTAGAAAAATCGGGCGTTGACCGTATCCGCGAACGGCATCTTGCCCAGTCGAAAGTGTCCCAGAATTTCCGCGGAAGTCTTCATCAGGTTCCCGTCGTGCCGCTGCGCATCATTCGGAAGGAGGATTCCTTCTTGGAAATCGGTTCGCGGTAGATGCTCTCAGCAATCAGACTGGTACACCGCGACGCCCGACTGTAAGGATGGGAAAGGACATAGGGCACGCGTTCTGCAGTTGCCTTTCCGACCGAAGAGTCTTTGAAAATATGTCCCCAATAGTGTGGGGAAAAATCCAGAAATCGTGAGCAGCACGTCTGCAGCTTGTTGAAAATCTCCTTGCCCTGAGTTGCGCTGGAAACCTGGTTGCAGATGATTCCGGCACGAGAGGCAACTCCGTAGCGATTCAAGACTTTCAACATTCCATAGGCATCTGTTACTGCGGTAATATCGGGGGTAGTCACCACAAGGCTGGCATCCGCCGCGGCCATAAAATCCAGAACAGTGGCGGAGATTCCAGTTCCCATATCCAGGATGATGTAGTCCACCCTATGCTCAATTTTTTCAAGTTCCATGAGCAACTGAGTCCGCTTGTAGCCAGGAAGATTGGCCAGTTCGAGCACACCAGATCCGCCGGCAATCATGCCGATTCCCGCGGGACCTTCCACGATAACTTCCGCGAGACTGTAGACCCCCTCGGTCACATCAATGAGTGTGACCGGTGGTGCGACGCCGGCAACAATGTGAGCGTTGGCAAGTCCCAAGTCCACATCCACCAGAATGCAGTTGCGTCCACGTTTTTGGAGTTCGATGGCGAGGTTGACCGAAAGGTTTGTTTTGCCCACTC
>JAKQFZ010000266.1 GCA_029558215.1 Candidatus Omnitrophota bacterium | reverse complement strand
CTGCGCGGCCTGTCGCTCGATCAGTTGCGGATCGCGCGCAACGAAATTTACGCGCGGCGCGGGCGCTTTTTCCGCGATCAGCAGCTTGCCGCCTATTTCTCGCGCATGCCCTGGTACAAGCCGTATGCGTGGGATGTGCCGCTGAATTCGACGGAAGCGGCGAACGTGAAGCTGATTGGCAAGGAAAAGATCGGTGGCGGTTTTGTAACCGTCATGGTTCGCGGCGACGTTGGTGCGGTGAAAGCCGCGACTGACGCTGGCGCGGCGGCTGCCAAGAAGGTTGGCGAGATCGTATCCGTCCACGTGATTCCGAGACCGCACAGCGATGTGGACGAGATTCTGCCGAAGGGCTAGAGCAGTCTGAAGCACTACACGAGTTGACGCATGAACACAAACCTCGTTCAGGCGATTACGGCTCGCGTGTTGGAAGAGATTCGGGGTGGTGGCTCCTCGTCAGGATCTACTACCCCATCCCGTCTTCTGGTGCCGGTGGGAATTTCTGTTCGCCATCTGCACATCAGCCAGGAAGATCTGGAAACACTCTTCGGACATGGAGCCCAATTGCATCGTCGCAATGATTTGTACCAGCCTGGGGAATACGCGGCTCAGGAGTCTGTGACCGTTATCGGTCCCAAACTCCGTGCCATTGAGCGCGTGCGCATTCTTGGTCCGACGCGTCCAAAGACCCAGGTCGAGATCTCCCGAACAGATGCCATCACTTTGGGTGTGTCTCCTCCGGTGAGAGATTCCGGCCATCTGGTCAACTCTGAGTCTATCGTCATCGTGGGTCCCAAAGGGGCAATCCATCTACGCGAAGGGCTTATCCTTGCGGGACGCCATTTTCACTGCCCCACGGATCTCGCTACACGACACGGTCTGAAAGACAGACAGATCGTTCGGATTCGCATTGTGGGCGAGAAGGCCATGATGCTTGAAAACGCACTGATGCGCGTTCGGGACAGTTTCAAGCCTGAAGTGCATCTAGACACCGATGATGGCAACGCTGCAGGCTTGGTCTGCGGTGATCTAGTTGAGATTCTACCATAGGTCAACGAAATGAGCATTGATCCAAAACGTGTGGCACAGATTGTTCGGGAAGAAATCGAACAGTATCTGAAGGGAAGGACATTCCCTGTTGCCTCTCCGGTTTCCCAGGCGTCTCCGATACAGGAGAGTGTTTCCTTCAAGGAAAGCCTGCTGGCGATCTTTCTTGGCAGCACGCGAGGCTTGGATTCCGTGACTCTGGCACTTCGGAATCTTGCTCGTTCGGGACATTCTTCTGTGGCGCATTTCTCACCCAGTACTGCTCATATTCTCGACAAGGCAAAAGTGCTTCAGGATGCCGAGGTGGCTCGCGTTCTTGACGACCTGCCCTTGGGTCGAGTTTCAGAGTTTATCCGTGGTTTCAAGGCAGTGGTTGTTCCATCTCTGACTCGCAATACTGCTGCCAAACTGGCGCTGGGCATAACGGACAGCGCCTTGACCTACACACTTCTTGTTGCCTTGGGCAACAAGGTTCCAGTGATCGCAGGCAGAGATGGAATGTATCCCGATGCCGACACCGATTGCACCGAGTGTGCTCTCGATTTGCCGGGAATGCGGAATATTCTTGGAGCCTACGAGCGTGTGCTGACGGAATTCGGGATGCAGATTGTTGCTGCCAAGGATGTTGGAGCGACGCTGCAACGGTTCTTTGCGGTGCCGAGTTCTGCAGAGGGGTCCGCTCTTGATGGTCTGATTACAGCTGAAACGGCAGCAGCCATTTCCGGATCGAAGGTGGTCTTGGGACGTCGTGCTGTCGTGACTCCCTTGGCGATGGATATCTTTAAGGAGCGGAAGATCACGGTTGAAAGACAGGACAAGTAGGAACTGAACGCCGAGGCCATCTGTTCGGCGAGATATGAGAAGAACAGAGAAGGGAATTCTCCAGGAAGGATATTTACCTGATGTTGGATGATAAAGAGATTCAGGCAATAGTGGAACGTGTGATTGCGCGAGTGAAGCAGGAAACGACCGGTTCCTCTTCCCAAGGGTGCTCCAAGTCGATTGCCACTGTCGTCCCTGAAGGTTCTGGGGACGGTATCTTCGAGGATCTGGAGTCCGCGATCAAGGCTGCCCGAGCGTCTCAGATTCAGTTGATGGCGCAGGGCAAGGAAAAGCGCAAGGTCTATATCCAGGCACTGCGTGACGCGTTCCGTAAGGAAGCCAGGCGGCTTGCCGAGTTGGCGGTACAAGATACCAAGATGGGTCGTGTGGAAGACAAAATCGCCAAGAATCTCCTCTGTGCCGAGCGATCGCCCGGGATCGAAGATCTGAAGCCAACCGTCTATACGGGCGACTATGGAGTGACCTATGACGAATGGGTACCCTATGGGTTGATCGGTTCTCTGACTCCCTGCACCAACCCCACCTCGACGATTGTGAATCATTCTATCATCATGATCTCAGGTGGAAATGGGGCTGTCTTCTGTCCCCATCCCTCAGCGGTTGAGTCCACACTTGAAGCAATTCGAGTCGGCAATCGCGCTTTGAAGGCCGTTGGAGGGCCAGCGAATCTGCTGGTTGCCGTCGCGACACCGACGCTCCGAGTAGCGAAAGAGTTGATGACGCATCCTCAGATTGATCTGCTGGTTGTTACCGGT
>JAKQFZ010000260.1 GCA_029558215.1 Candidatus Omnitrophota bacterium | reverse complement strand
CTGAGTATCCACACATTCCTCTATCGGAGCATCGCCCATGGATTGAGACTCATCAGAAGTCGCATTCGAATTGGCTTCACTTTCTTCAGCTAATTCAACCCCCCTCTGGGAATCGATTTCCGCGTCAGCATCTTGACTGGTCTTGACTAACTCCCCCTCTTGCTTCTCTGGATGTACTGTGGTTTGGAGAACGTCACCACTATGTTCACCAGATGCGTCAGAGATTACCAGTTTGCCCCTAAGCGCCGCCAGGGCGAGCGACTTTCCAAACTTCTCCTCCACACAGTTGAATAGAGATTCCATTGAATCTTCAGGAAAATCATTGTTGTCCTGATTCTTGATAAGCATTGTGAGGTTTAAAAAAAGATTCAGAGCTGCTGAGTGCCGGTCGAGCACCCTCGATCCAACCAAATGATCTGATGATGCTTGCAGTTCAGAAAGAATACTTCGTGCTTTCCCTTGGGCAGACTCCAAGTCTCTTGGTGCCTTGCCCGCACTGTGGTGAATGTTCAGGAATTCCTTGAGCAGAGAGATTGCAGACTGGATCTTCTCTTTCTGGCCGCTCCTTGTTCTTGCTGCCTCTTCAATGTGAAGGAGAAGTTTGGACACCTTGTCAAGACTCGGGCAGGATCCTAGTTTCAAGGATCCCTGCAACTCAAAGATAGTCGCTACGTCATCCAAAACCTTCGCAAACTTCTTGAGCTCGCTGCGTGTCTTCGTGAGAGATGCACAAATGGCGTCCTCAGGAAGCGTCCTCTGAGTCTTGATCTGGCGAGCAGCCCGAACTAGATTTTCTGACAGATTGCTGAACTCGTGCTCGAGAGTCTCGAACTCCTTTCTGAGTTTCTCTGTGTCCATGGGATTGTTTTGTCCTCTCTTTTGCATTCACTCTCTCAAAGCCAAGCACACGTCGCCCGAGAAAGGCGCGAGCACCTATCCGTCGAGAACCGGTTTCATGTACCCACGCCTCGTTGTTCTTTTCGAGATGCCTCTCTTCCTTGTCACAACCTCAACGAAATTCTGAGAATCCGAAATACGGGAAATTGCTCT
>JAKQFZ010000253.1 GCA_029558215.1 Candidatus Omnitrophota bacterium | reverse complement strand
TCATCAAAGATATGCCTTCTTCACAACGCCAGTTGCGTATCTGAAGGGTATGCCCTATCGGGAAGTCTTCGCACCTGAATCACAGTCTGGTGATCAGGAGGATATCGCAGACACTCTCTACGTCAGCTGGACGAACTTCTGGTCATTCGAGTGCAGGACACCGCCCCATGCGCTCTGGCCGTATCGTCACGATCACACATTTCTCATTCGGAGCCGCGGCCCTGACACCATCCTCGAGAGCGATGGAGTAAGAAATGCTCATTTCTCAAGTGCAGGTCTGATCGCTCCAAATCCATTCGTCTACGATCCTACCAACGGAGTAACATCCAGAGGGGAGATATTCCGTACACGTAAGCAATGGAATTGAGTCAGAAAAGTTTCAGGTTGACACTTCCATATATACACACTAGTATACACAGTAATTGATGTCCTACTGATCGCTCAACAGAATTCTCGAAACGGGAAGGGGTTGTTTGGCAATGAGTGCAAGTAAGTCCACTTCACAGTACCCAACGACCTCTGCGTACAAATACGCCCAAATCAAAACCGATCTGTCGGTACGCATCCTGAATGGCGTCTTCCAACCACACCAGCGCATTCCGTCGCTCAACGAGATGACGCGGCAATATGGTGTCAGCAAAATTACTGCGCGGCGCGTTCTCACCGATCTGGTTGCAGAAGGTCTGGTCTATTCTATTCGTGGAAGAGGGTCCTTTGTTGCTGAGGCAGCCCAAGTCCCAAGACCTGTTCTTGTTTCGCCATCTGACAACATCGGTGTCGTGCTTGAGAATGCTTCCGGCCCCTTCATGAGTGAACTCATTCGAGGCATAGATGAAGAGGTGTTTGAGCTGGGCGGACACATCAACCTCTGCCTTTCAAACGACTCGTACGAACGAGAAGCTGAGATACTTATTCGGCTTACGGAGCAGGGCACCCGAAGGATTCTCCTCTTTATGGTCTTGAGCAATGAGTTTGAGGCATTGAACCCGAATCTCCCTCTCTATCTCAACCTTCAGGAAAGAGGTGTCAGGCTTCTTCTCATGGACTGTTCTCTTCCCCATGTGGCGATCCCATCCATCCGCTGGGACGACCATGGTGGTATGTTCAAACTCGTGGCACACATGGCCGAGAGAGGGTGTAGACATCTGGCATACATCGGGAGAAGGAACAACGCCACAACAACCAGCAATCGCTACCAGGGATTCAAAGATGCCTTACTTGAGTATGGACTGCCCTTCGACGCATCCCGCGTGAAGTGGGCTTCCACAAATGGCACTCCCTCTCTGACAGAGAAATCCAGAGACGCTGCGATTGCGTGGTTTCAGAAACCCCAGACCGTGGATGCCGTATTATGCTCTGATGAGGAAGTCGCTGCCGGCGTCTTTGAGGCTCTGGAAGTATCCCCCAATGTGAGTCCCGATCGGATGGTAATAGGCGGTTTTGGCAGTGCAAAGAGCGGTATTCTCGCAAAGAATGATCGCTATGTTCTTCTCGATCAGGACACGTATCTCCTTGGGAAGATCGCGGCAGAAGCAGTTGTGGAGAAATCTGGCGAGTCAGACACTCCTGCGAGATGGGGTTTTCAGAGAGTTCTCGATGTTCCAATAAGGATACCCAGAAAGTCTCCCGCGCTACGGACTAACAGACGGAGTTGATATATACACTATGACTGTGAATGTGCTTAATGTGCTTGACACAGGGACATTAGATGACAATAATAATGCCAACCTACTTTCCTTGGATTAGGAGGAAGAAAATGCTTCGATTGACTACCGCTAGACGGACACTCCTGCTGACATCATTTTTCCTGTTGGTTCTCTCCGCTGATGCAAACATCTGGGTGGATGAGAGTTTCGAGGATGGTCTCGCGTTTGACCCGACAGCACTCGATACCTATCACCCCTACGGCGTTGGAGGGCCGAATGTAAATCCTACACATACTGGTTCTGTTTCAACTGCAAAGGCTCTTCTAGGCACTCATTCATATCAGTTGGACGCCGGTGAGGTCATTTCCGTGAACGAACCTTACGGAAATCAAGCCAATGGGCCTTTTCAGTACTTCCAGTTCGGGGTTAATGTGGATGAGATCCCAGCGCCAGGATCAATGGCAAAGTTTCAGTGGAACTGGACATTTCTGTCAAAGTCCCATCGCTTCTTTGTGGACTTTGTCTCGACAGGAAGCGAAGTACAGCTATGGGCTGGTGAAGACATCGCAGACGGTACAGTCAGCCGATCCTTCTTGCTCGACACAATTGGGGATACGGCCACATGGAAGTACCTGACCATCCAAGTACAGAAGAACATACCTGATGCCACGGAGGAACAAATTCCAGGGCAGTTACCTCTGCCACAGGGAGCCTATTTCTATTGCTCGAGTTATTCCCCTCAGGGAGTTGTGCCCCTGTACAGCGAAATTGACCTTGGAGAGAAGGCACATGGCTGGTCTCTTTCGGTCACAAGTGGGCGACTCTTTGTGGATGAAGTTTACTGGGAAGGTGGACTTGGCTACGACGAGAACAGAAATCTTCGTCCCCTAAGTTTGCAGTCTCTGCCAACTCCAACGCCCTCAACTTCGGTGCGCCGTGACTGGATGCATTACCGATAGAAGGTATTCTCCAGAATCATGTTCAGTCCATGCGATTGAAGGAAAGGAGGCAAGGAAGAACAGAACGTATGGAGAGCTTTGTATCTTGGGAACAGAACCTGTACCCAGCTCGAACGGTGACGCTGTTGTGCTGGGAGAGCAAAGGAGATTTACGATGAATAACGCGTCAAGATTCTTCTTGTTTTTTTGCATGTTGAGTACATTGGTCGTGTCTGGTGCTTTTGGAAACGTCTGGATTGACGAGTCATTCAATGACGGTATTGCTTTTGATCCAAGCGATTTGGATACCTATGACTACACCCCCCCAACCACTCCTCCATTGACCATGACACACACAGGAAGCATCGTTCCGGTGCCCAGTTTCGACGGAGCACCCGCATACCAACTGGCACCTGGTCAGTCAATTAGTGTAACCAATTACGAGAACAAGACGAACGGTTCCTTCCAATACCTTCAGTTTGCGGCAAGTCCTGGGATCATCCCGATGGCGCCCCAGATCATCGCCACCTTGCACTTCCGATGGTCGGTTGACGCTGGAGAGACTCAAGTGCATGACTTTGTGGTTGATTTCTTCGCCACGGGCTCAGGAACGGTGGATGTTCGCGCGTATCTTGTGCCGAACGTCCCTGTCGTTATCGGAACCTACAGTGCAGCTGGCAGCTGGCATTTCATCACTTTGCAGATGCAGAAGGATACCGCTCCGGCAAGTGACACCACAACGGGGCAGACGAACCTGTCCCAAGGAA
>JAKQFZ010000240.1 GCA_029558215.1 Candidatus Omnitrophota bacterium | reverse complement strand
TTGTAGTGCAACATAAATCGCTTGAACGATTCCCCCAGCAGCGTGTCAACCTGCTGCTGATCTGAGACGGTTCCAAGTGTCAGGGAAGCCAGAGACTGCGTCTGCCCACGTGTGAATAGGGCGGAACCGTGTGTTCTTGGAACCATGCCCACCTCGATTGAGATCGGTCGAATGTCTTTCATGCCTCGACCGTCACTTCGAATGGACTGGTTGACGATCCGATCGCGAACCAGATCTCGTTCCAGATCGTGCAGAATGCCCTTCACCAGAACACGACGCTCTTTGTCCGTTTCGTCCGGAGCGTTCTGTTCAAGCGCTTCCTTGGTCATCACATCAAGCAGATCTTCCCGCTCCTTTTTGTCCGGAATGGCAATGGCATTCAGAATACGCTCACGATAGACCGAGTGTAGTGCCTGCACCAATGCCTCATCCTCATCCTTCTGAGGAAGCGAGAGTTTGGGGACTCCGGCCTTCTCTACCAGTTCCTGCACCAGTTCCACAATGGAGAGAAGCTGATGATGCCCAAATTCGAGAGCTTCGATGACGACATCCTCCGGTTCTTCCTGCATTCCGGCCTCAACCATAACGATCGAGTCCCTTTTGCCAGCGACAATCAGATTCATCGTGCTCTTCTGCATGTCTTCGTAGTTCGGATTGACCCGAAACTGTCCATCAATCCTACCGACCCGAACTGCTCCAAGGATCTCCTGGAACGGAATCGGTGAGATCGCAAGTGCGGCGTAGGCCGCCACCATGCTGATTACATCCGGGTCGTTGTGTTCATCGGCTGAAATGACGGTGCAGAAAAGCTGAACCTCATTGCGATGGGTCTTCCCGAACAAGGGACGTATGGAACGGTCTACCATACGCGACGTCAGAATTTCTTTGTCCGTTGGACGTCCTTCCCTCTTGAAAAAGCCGCCTGGAAAACGACCCGCGGCAGCAGAGCGTTCACGATATTCGACCGTCAAGGGAAGGAAATCTAGTCCTGGAGCGGAATCCTTTGCCATCACCACCGTTGCAAGCACCATCGTATCCCCATAGCGCGCCACCACAGCGCCATGGGCTTGCCGTGCCATCGTGCCAGTCTCCAAGATCAAGGACTGACCGCCAATATCTTTGGCTACTACAATACTCATTTCTTTTTCATACCTTTCTCAAATGCGGGCTCCTTGGGAGCACCATAGGTTTCACCCACAGATTTCAATAGACTCCGGAGCCTCGCAAAGCCCCCCCTGAAAATACAGCTGACGTCAAAC
>JAKQFZ010000192.1 GCA_029558215.1 Candidatus Omnitrophota bacterium | reverse complement strand
AATCTGCCCATCAGTCATCGTTTTTTGTTTTTCGGCCACCGTCTCCGGCGGCTCCGTGAAACCAATATCCAGATGCGTATGTCCAAGAACATAGACCCACTTGATGGTCGAAGGTACTCCAGGCGCGGCGTATACCACCGAAACACTCGACATCAAGACAAGCATTAACAAGGGAAATGGATTTCTCTTCACATCAACTACCCTCTTGAAGAATTCAAGTGGCAGGCCTCCGATCGCAGTCGCCCGACCTACCACGCCATCTTTCTCTCCGCAACCAGGCATAAGGTAGCAGAAGAGAGACTTTTGTGTCAGTTCATTCTCATGTTGTCACTCAGTTCAGAACAAGAGAGTGGGCATAGCCCACGTGCCCACAGGTGCTAATCTGCTCGGCAAGCCAGACTCTCGCACGCGCGGATGAATGGCTCCACGTCAAACACAAAACCATAAGCCAAAGCAGTGCGCCAGAGACCAATCTCCTTGCACAATTCGGATCGTGCGGTGTCCTTATTTTCAACTGCGGTCACCGCCTGACGAAAGACGGAACAGAGAAATCCTCGCGCGCTCATCTCCGCCATTCCGCCCGGGGACAAAAGCAAGCACCAGTTGATCGCAAACCCTGCATAGATCAGATGGTTGATTCCGGCATCGCGGCAAAGTGCAAACAGGTGATGGCCATTCTCGGCGATCCCTTCATCACCCAGGGGTTGCGCCTCTCGGGCGAAGTCGAGGTTCGCAAAGCCTCGCTTCACATCCGCGGCGTTGTGAGCACCGACAAAGACCTTTGCTGAACGGAATTCACAAAGCTTTTTGTGTGTGCTGTCCTGCGGTACTCTCTCCAAGGCAGCCGGCAGCGTTCCCGCCAGTTTGGCTGCTCGCTGGTAGCCGGCATAGTTCTGGTAGTACTGTCCAGGACTGACAACGTGCAGGAGCGAGAGACCAGATTTTCGAACCGCCGAAAGCAACGGAGGGAAAATCGTCTTGCATATCTGCTGAGCACGGGGAATGTACTCCACGGCTCGATGCCAACCTGGATACTCCTCCCGTGAGCCAAAGTCCCAGGCATGCATTACGACCACTGCTGTGTGCTCCAAGGATATTTCGATGTCCTCGGTTTTCCATCCACCGTAACCTTCGGCCGGAACGCACAGCGAGAAGTCCGCGTCGAATTGTTGATAGTAACTGGCCGGAACTGAGAGCGTTTTCATGTTGACCAAGATCCTTGACCGCCTTTTCTCTGCCAGATAGAAAAAGCCATTTCGGGATGATAACCAGACAAAGACCTTTTGGCAACGTTCCGCAGTACCTTGAGTTTGTGTTAGAGTTCCCCAAAAGTGTTTTAGGATGAGGTAAGGAATTCATGCTGACCATTGCCGTTCTGGCTGATACGCACCGAAGCACTGCGCCCCTTGCAAACAGACGCCGAGGTGAGATAGCCCATGTGCTTTTGCTTCGTGCAGTTCATCGGCTGAATCGTTCCATTAGACCGGACGTGACCATCATTGCGGGGGACATCCTTGATGCCGGCCAGTCGTCAGATGCCGACAACTTGTTGTCTGAGATGGCTTCGATTCTCGGCCTGATTGAGTCTCCGAAGATCGTGCTTCCCGGAAATCATGACTGTTCGGTGGAGAAGTTTGAGCAGTTTTTGGGGTTGTGTCCGCAGTGGCTGGACGTTGCGAATGTCCGCTTCGTCCCTTTCCTTGACCAGCAGATGTCCGGCTACAATGCCTGTCGTTCGGAAGCTGATCTGGAGCGCATGGCAGCCGCCCGAAATGGTTGGCCTGGAGAACTCGTCACGGTTCAGCACGTACCGTTGTTTCCACCGGGCACTCATCCGTGCCCTTACAACTACACCAATGCCGACGCGATACTCCAAGTCATGGACAAGCAGGGCTATTCACTTTCCGTCAGTGGTCATTATCACCACGGGATGGAGTTGATGTGTCAAGAAGGGGTTCATTTCATGGCTGCCCCTGCGCTCTGTGACAGCCCGTTCGGATTCTCCGTGTTGAGGATAGAAAACGACGGATTGTCTGAACAACGTCACGCGCTTCGAATGCCTGACAATCTGCGACTTTTTGATTGCCACGTTCACACTCCCTTTGCTTACTGCAACGAGAATATGCAGTTCTCCACGGCGTTGGAACTTGGAGAGGCCTTTGGTCTCGGGGGCTTGGCGTTCTGTGAGCATTCGGGACAGCTCTATTTCGGGGCGGATGATTTCTGGAGTGGGAGATTTGCCCAGAAAGGCATCCTGGGAGCGGATGAAGCGGACAATAGGATGAGCACCTATCTGCAAACTGCACTCTCCCGGGCAACGCCGAGCGAAGTTGGCTTGGAAGTGGACTGTGATTTTCGGGGCAATCCCGTGCTCAAGGAACAAGACCGGAGTTCCGTGTCACTCCTGATCGGCTCGATTCACAAGTTGTCTGAATTCGGCAAGCCGAATCCCGATCGTGCCGTTGCCTGCCAGGAGTTTCTTTTCATGCTCGAACGCTTCTTGAAGAGTGGCATCGAGGTATTAGCCCATCCATTTCGAGTGTTCGTCCGATCCAAACAGGAAAAGCCCGAATGTCTGTTTGAGCCAACGGCAAGTCTGCTGCGAGACAATGGCGTGGCAGCGGAGATCAACTTCCACAAGAACCAGCCGCCTCATGCCTTCGTCGAGATGTGCTTGAATATGGGTGTCAAACTCGCTTTGGGAAGTGATTCACATAACCTCTACGAGGTCGGAGAATTCGCCCCACATCTGGAGTTCTTGGAACAGCTCGGTTGTCTGTCTCAGTTGGAAAGCGTCTTGTTTCGCAAACAGGAATAGGTGATGCGGGCACACGACAGCGCACCCGGACGGATGGTTCAGCCGAATGCACGGTTTGCATGTTGCGTATGACTGCACTATTCTCTTAGGGAGAATAACTGCCTTGGAGGGCAATAGATGAACCAGCAGACTTCACGACCGAATATTCTTTTTTTCTTCTCCGATCAGCAGCGATGGGACACGATGGGCTGCTATGGACAACCTTTGCCTGTGACACCCCACATGGACAAGATGGCTTCAGAAGGGGTGCAGTTCGAATATGCCTTCACCTGCCAACCCGTTTGCGGTCCGGCTCGGGCATGTTTGCAGACTGGGAAATATGCAACGGAAGTTGGGTGTTTTCGAAATGGCATCGCCTTGCCTCTCGATGAACCAACTCTGGCACGGTGGCTCTCTGCGGCGGGCTATGAAGTCGGCTACATTGGCAAGTGGCATCTCGCCTCGACTCATGGAGAAGGCTTTGAAGAAGCGCGGTTCGCGACCCAGCCGATCCCTCCAGAACGGCGGGGAGGCTACAAGGATTTCTGGCTTGCGTCGGATGTGCTCGAATTCACTTCTCACGGATATGATGGACACATGTTTGATGCCGACATGAACAAGGTGGAGTTCAAGGGATATCGAGTGGACTGTCTGACTGATTTTGCGCTGGACTATCTGCGAACCCGCAAGGGAGACAAACCGTTCTTCCTATTCCTCTCGTATATCGAACCACACCATCAGAACGATCACAAACACTACGAAGGTCCGAATGGGTCCAAGGAGCGGTTCAAGGATTTCATTGCACCCGGTGATCTTGTGGGCGCTGAGGGAGACTGGCAGCAGGAGTATCCTGACTATCTGGGTTGTATCAACAGTCTGGATATGAACCTCGGACGAATTCGTGCTGAGTTGGCACGACTTGGGCAGGCAGAGAACACACTGATTCTTATGACGAGTGACCACGGTTCTCATTTCAAAACTCGAAACGGTGAGTACAAACGAGCCTGTCACGATGGCTGCACTCGGATTCCCATGATCGGCTGTGGCCCCGGTTTCTCCGGGGGAAAAGTGATTGAGGAACTCGTGAGTCTCATTGATATTCCGCCGACTATTCTTCAGAGTGCCGGTGTTCCCATTCCTTCGACCATGAAGGGGCGACCCTTGCAGCAACTTGTGGACGGCGCCTGTCAAGACTGGCCAAAGGAAGTGTTCATCCAGATCAGCGAGAGCCAGGTTGGTCGTGCCATCCGCACACGAGAGTGGAAATACTCGATCCGCGCCGTGGACAAGAAAGGGAGTCTGGATCCCGACAGCGACGTCTATACAGAGGACTTCCTCTACAACCTGGAAACCGATCCTCACGAAAGGGAAAACCTTGTCAGCGACGATCGGTACAAGAGTGTTCGGGCGGAGTTGGCTGGGATTCTCAAACAGCGCATGGTTGAGGCAGGGGAAAAGGAACCGCTCATTCTTCCTTGTGCGTGAGTGTTTTGTCCGCTCTCGCACGGGTGAAGCACAGGAGGCTTTCGGCATGCCTTTCAGCGACCCAAAGTCTGTCCTTGAAGTGCTGAGTCGTCTATCGGAACTGGAATTGGCACTGTCTGATCTTTATCTCGAATGTGCAAGAATCTGGCCGGAGAGAGCGGAACTGTGGGATTGTCTCGGCAGAGAGGAAATTGAGCACGCCAAATATCTGGCAAAGATCGAAGAGATCGTCCGGGAGCAGCCACAGAGTTTTGTGGTTCATCGTCCGTTTGCGTTGTCCGCAATCGAAACCTTCCATGCAGCGATCAAGCGCCGTCTGGAGCAGGTACGCATTCGCGGCCTGTCTCTGCGGGATATCCTTGCCATCGCCCGCGACTTCGAGAGTTCGATAATTGAAATGCGCTTTGTTGATTACCTTCAGTTCAAAGACGCACAGAACAATGCTCTGGCGAAGGCAATCGAAGCCCAGACGCAACAGCACCGAAAGAAACTGACAGACGCCGTTCAAGCCATGCAGAGTTCCCGTGGCTGAGTGTCTGTTGCTTTCGGACTTTTCGTGTTTCTGAATATCTTCAGGCTGTGACAGGTCAAATCGAAAGACCTTGGAGTGTCACTGATCATGCGTAAGTCGGCAACCATCATCATCCGAATCAGATTGCTCCTTGCGGCCAGTGCAGTTGTTCTCACGGCGTTCACCGCGCACGCAATGGAGAACGACACACGCTGGTTGTATGAGAGCGAGGCTGGATTCTCAGCAACAACGCCTCTTGATGCGCTTGTTCTGGCACGGCTGCGCGAAAAAGGAATTCAACCAGCCAACCGCTGTTCCGATGAGGTCTTTGTCCGCCGGATTTTCCTGGACGCCATCGGCACGCTACCGCAGGCTGACGAAGTGCGTGCGTTTCTGGCAGACACCCGTCCCGAAAAGAGGCAGATTCTCATTGATGAGTTGTTGGAACGTGAGGAGTTCTCCGACTACTGGGCGCTGAAGTGGTGTGACGTGCTTCGGGTCAAATCGGAGTTTCCGATCAACCTCTGGCCAAATGCCGTACAGGCCTATCACCGCTGGATTCACGATAGCATTCGCGACAATAAACCCTATGATCGTTTTGTCCGCGAGCTGTTGACCTCAAGTGGCAGCAACTTCCGAGTCCCGCCGGTCAACTTCTACCGCGCAGTTCAGGGCAATGAACCTCATACGCTCGCCCAGGCTGCCGCGCTGGTGTTCATGGGCGTTCGGCTGGAGAAATGGACTGAGGCACAGCGAGCGGATTTGGCTGCTTTTTTCTCGAGAGTTGCCTACAAGCAAACTCGAGAATGGAAAGAAGAGATCATCTATGCGGATACAACTTCGTCGGAGCCTCTGAACGCCACTTTTCCCGATGGTATCTCGGTCCGGATTCCGCCTGGCACTGATCCCCGTGAGGTGTTTGCCGACTGGCTGATCCAGCAGGACAATCCCTGGTTTGCACGCAGTATCGTCAACCGAATTTGGTCGTGGCTTCTGGGAAAAGGGATCATCCATGAGCCGGATGACATCTGTACTGACAATCCTCCCGTGAATCCCGAACTCTTGGCATATTTGGAGCGGCGACTTGTGGCAGCCAATTACGATCTTAAAGAGATCTATCGTCTGATTTTAAACTCCGGCACCTACCAGCAGTCGTCGATCCCGAGAACGGACAGTCCAGAGGGGGAATCGCTGTTTGCTTATTACATCGTTCGACGACTCGATGCGGAAGTGCTCATTGATGCCATCTGTCAGTTCACCCAAACGACCGAGAGCTATTCCAGTCCGATTCCTGAGCCATTTACCTATGTGCCCGAGAACCAGCGTTCCATCACACTGGCAGATGGGAGTATCACAAGTCCTTTTCTTGAGATGTTCGGAAGGCCTCCCCGCGACACGGGTCTTGAATCGGAACGCGGAACACAAGTGTCGAGCGCCCAGCGTTTGCACCTGCTGAACTCAACACACATTCAACGCAAGATCGAGAATGCTGACTGGCTGCGTGACATCCCTCGTTCCCGAAGAAATGCACGAGGTGAAGTGGTCGAAACGGTCTATCTGAGTATTCTGTCGCGGTATCCAACGTCCGAAGAGTTGGACATAATCAGAAACTACGTGGACAGTTCCGGCCTGTGGCCTCGACTGGTGCTCAACGATCTGGCTTGGGCGCTCATTAACACGAAAGAGTTTCTCTATCGTCATTGAGGATTCCGTATGGTCTTTACAGAGAACATCAACCGACGTGACGCGATAAAGTGCGCTCTGCTCGGCTCTGCCGGCCTGGCTCTTTGGGATCTCAGAGAGGTGTGGGCGGACGTTACCGTGCCACCTGCGACAGTTCCCCAAGGAAAGGCAACAGCGAAATCCGTGATCCAGATTTGGATGTGGGGCGGGCCTTCGCATCTGGATACATTCGATCCCAAGCCGGATGCGGGAAACGACTATTGTGGCTCTCTCAAGAATCCGATTCCCACCAACGTCAAGGGCATTCAAATCGGCGAGTTGCTGCCACTTCTTGCACAACAGGCGGACAAGTATTCAATCATCCGAAGTATGACCCATGGAGTGAATGCCCACGAGACGGCATCTTACATGGTTCAGACCGGTCATAGTTCTGAAGACCGATTGGTCTATCCCTGCCTGGGAGCTATTGTGTCGCTGATCAAGGGATTTGATGGGGGATACAAAGGTCTGGTACCACCGTATATTGTGCTCACGGAACCTCAAGGACGGTTTTCCGAAGCAGGCTTTCTCGGACCGCGGTACAAGCCCTTTGCGACGGGCGGTGATCCCAGTCGTAACCCGTTTGCTGTGGAAGGCATTGTCACGGAAGGTCTCTCGGAAGAGCGACGCCAGGGACGTCGGACTCTTTTGAAGAATCTCGACACTCTCGGCAAGGTCATGCCTGGAACTGCTCCGTTCGATTTCTTCGATGAGTGTGGCCATGCAGCGGACAGCATCGTTGCCGAAGCGGGGAAACTCTTTGATCTCTCTCAAGAGAAGATGGAACTCCGCGAACGCTACGGGATGAGCAAATTTGGTCAGTCCTGTCTGATGGCGCGTCGCCTGGTCGAACAGGGGGTGCCCTATATCACGATCAACTACAACGGTTGGGACACGCACAAGGAACACTTCGAGATCATGCGAAGGAAGCTTCCTGAGATGGACAAGGGCATGTCCACGCTGCTGCAAGATCTCTCCGATCGGGAGCTTTTGGACAGCACTGTCGTGTGGTGGAGTGGCGAGTTCGGACGCACCCCGAGGATTCAGTGGGAATCACCCTGGAATGGGGGACGTGGCCACTACGGCAAGTGCTTCTCCGCTGTGCTTGCGGGAGGAGGCTTCAAGGGAGGCCAGGTCGTCGGTGCCTCTGACGCCAAAGGGGAAGAAGTGGCAGAGCGACCGGTGAGACCGGAGGATCTGCTCGGAAGCATCCTGGCGCTGATGGGCATAGATCCTCAGGGAAAGTTGCCAAATGCACAAGGTTTGGATCTTCAAGTGATGCCATCGTCACAAGGAACCAAAGGATTACTTCATGAGATCATGTAGTGTTTGGAGTATTTACACAAGATTTGCTGAGCGACTCCTTTTCGCTGCTTTCCTGCTCAGCTGCTGCGGCGCCTGGGCACAACAGGGGCAATGGCAGCCTCATATTGGTTACGTGTATCCGGCTGGAGCGCAGCAGGGCTCTGTAACTCATGTTATTGCGGGTGGCCAGTATCTTCGAGGTGCGAATCTGGCTCCCATCGTCGGCGACGGGGTTCGAGCCTCTGTTGTCGGCTACATTCCCCATTACAAGAAACCACTGAACCGCGAAGAGATGCGACAGTTGGTGGAGCGACTTGCAGATCTGAAACAGGAACGCTCAAATGAGACGGAAACACCCTTGGAGCCGTCGCTTTCGCTTCAAAGAAGATCTCGTTCCAGAATTGCCTCGACGACTGATACGGTGAAACCCGATCATCCTCTGCTGCGCGATGTGGAGCTGATGAATCTTCGCGAGCTCGAATACGTATCCGGGCAGATCGGCAAGTCCAGAGACAAACAGCAAAGAAATGAGCAGATCGCAGAGATCGTTCTGCTTGATGTGACCGTAGATGACTTGGCAAGTCCTGGCGAGCGTGAGATTCGACTGGTCTCTCCTGCCGGACTGTCCAACCCACTGCGTTTTCATGTCGGACAACTACCAGAGGTTTCCGAGAACGAACCCAATGATACAAAAGCATCCGAGGGGACTGTGGCGCAAACGCCTGTCATGTTCAACGGCCAGATTCTCCCAGGAGATGTGGATCGTTTTCGGTTGCGTGCCAAACAGGGGGACAGCCTCGTCATCGAAGCATACGCTCGAAGACTCATTCCATATCTTGCGGATGCTGTTCCCGGTTGGTTTCAGGCCGTACTGGCGTTGTATGACTCCAGTGGCAGCAGGGTCGCCTTCGCAGACGACTTCCGTTTTGATCCTGATCCAGTCATTCTCTACAAGGTACCCAAGGATGGCGAATATGAACTGGAGATCCGGGATGCAATCTACAGAGGAAGAGAGGATTTCATCTACCGTATCTCTGTCAGTGCGCAGCCCTTCATCACCTCGATCTATCCCTTGGGAGCGCGATCAGGAGAACCGGCAAATGTCTTGCTGACAGGCTGGAATCTACCGGTGTCAGAGGCGCAACTGGAGACACAGCCGGGTGCGTCGTCACTTCGGGAGATTCGATGGAACTGGAACGGACTGTATTCAAACCCTGTGGCCTATGCGGTGGACACGCTTGCCGAGTGCGAGGAAAGTGAACCGAATGACACCCGCAAAGAGTCCCGGTTTCTTACGCTGCCGACATTCGTCAACGGATGTATCAGCAGGCGTGGCGATGTGGACACATTCCGTTTTGTTGGACACGTCGGAGACCGGATCGTCGCTGAGGTAAACGCCCGAAAACTCCACTCACCCTTGGACTCCGTTCTGCGTTTGACTGACAAAACAGGCAAGGTCATCGCATCCAATGACGATCGCGAAGACAATCGGATCGGCCTGCAGACACATCAGGCGGACTCCTATCTCTCGATTGCCTTGCCCGAAGAGGGAACCTACTATCTTGAGATAGCCGACACTCAGAAACAGGGGGGAAAGGAGTACGGCTACCGTCTCCGAGTCAGCTCGCCGCGACCCGATTTCGAACTCATGGCCACTCCGTCAAGTCTGTTCGCCCCGGCGGCGTGCAGCGTTCCGGTCACGGTTCACGCTTTGAGGACGGATGGATTCGATGGAGAGATAGAGGTCGTTCTGAAAGATACAGGTCATGGGTTCAAACTGAGTGGGGGGCTCATCCCACCTGACAAGACAAGCGTTCGCATAACGCTGACTGCTCCCGAGAACGCACCCGCCGAGCCCGTGTCACTCATTCTGGAAGGTCGAGCAACACCGGGCGGTCAGATGGTCACCCGACCCGTGGTGGCTGCCGATGATCTGATGCAGGCCTTTGCGTATCAGCATCTGGTTCCGGCTCAGCGTCTGATGGCGTTGGTCAAGTCCATTCGGTGGCGGGTATTGCCTGTGTCCCTGGTCTCTGCCCTGCCGATTCAGATTCCTGAGGGCGGGACGGCTTCGGTACGACTGAGTGTTCCGAGGCGCTCCATGGCAAGAAGGTTTCAGTGCGAGATAAAGGATCCGTCCAAAGGGGTGACGCTTGACGATGTGAATTACTCACCGGGCGTCGTGACGCTGACCCTGAAAGCGGATCGCGAACTCGCGAAGTCGGGCATTGCAGATAATCTCATCGTTGAGGTTTTCACAGAGTGGGCTGGCAACAACCAGGAAGGCAAGCCCACCCAAGAGCCGAGAAAGGTGTCCCTCGGCGTTTTACCCGCCATCCCCTTTGAGATCGTGAGCAGGTAGACCCACCGGTTCCAGTCCGTTCCACGGGCGCAGAGGAGAAGAAATCTGATCGCTTGTGGGGCAATGCTCCAGCTCACCCTTGGACGGGAAACGACAGACATCGCGGTTCTCTGTGATTGGATTAACAGCCAACAGTCTCCCAAATCATTGAAATTACAGGAAAAAAGCAAAAATTGTTCTTGACAAACGTTACGCCCGGGGTGATAAGAAACGTTCCTGTAGTACGGTGCAGGAAAACCATTATCGAGTGTTGAACCGTACTTCTGGCAGACTGCGGGCTGTATTGTTGTGCCCGCCTCTTCGGTCACCTGTGATTGAGAAGAAAACACACTCATCGGGAGTGTTCTTTCTTAATAGGTTCACCCACGGACAATCCTAAGGGAACCAATAATCAGCAGAAGGAGCGCATGTAGGATGGAAGTCATTATTAAGGCGGATTATGCAGAGATGTCGAAAGAGGCGGCCAAGATTATTGCCAATCTCCTCTACGAGAAGCCCAACGCGGTTCTCGGTCTGGCCACGGGAAGTACACCCATCGGATTGTACAAGGAACTGGTTCGGATGCACAAGGAAGAGGGCCTCGATTTCTCCAAGGTCGTTACCTTCAACCTGGATGAGTACATCGGTCTGCCCGCCACCCACGATCAGAGTTACAACTACTTCATGAACGACAACCTGTTCAAGTACATCAACGTCAATCCGGAGAACGTCCATGTTCCCAATGGCATGGCTCGCGACGTCGAGAAGTTCTGCGAATGGTACGAAGACGAGATTGACAAGGCCGGTGGCATTGATTTGCAGGTTCTCGGCATTGGTGGAGACGGCCATATTGCGTTCAACGAGCCGGGTTCTTCGCTTGCGTCCAGAACGCGCATGAAGACTCTGACCGAAGAAACCATCGTGGACAATGCGCGGTTCTTTGCCAACAAAGACGATGTTCCCCGCTACGCTATCACCATGGGCGTCGGAACGATTCTCGAAGCAGGTCATTGCCTGATGCTCGCCAACGGTGAGAAGAAAGCCGGAACCGTAAAGAAGGCGATCGAAGGTCCTGTGACTCAGATGGTTACCGCGTCCGCGCTTCAGTTGCACCCGCAGGTGACGGTCATTCTTGACGAGCCTGCTGCTTCCAAACTGGAACTGAAAGATTATTACAAGTGGGTCTACAACAATAAACCCAAGTGCTAAGTCCCCTCATGGGCACTCGGAAAATGGAGGAAGAAATGGGACGTTGTTTGATGGTTTTCGAGGACGCAGGTTACAGCAACCTGCAGCCCCTCACGTATACGAGGCCTGTCTACGATCTCAAGTGTGGCGCAACAAGCCTGCTGGACAAAATCCTTCGGGCTTACGGCGTGAAGGCATGCTGCGTTCACACGCGCAACTACCTGGCTGACCTTGTTGCCGAGCAGAAAGCCGGCGTCAATGTCAACAAGACCTGTGATGACGATGTACTGCTGGTCAACGGTCGCGTTCTGGCGGACGCTGAACTGGCCAGGAAGATCCCCATGGACGGTCCGGAGACAGTCTTTACAACTGCCGACGGAACCATGGTCGCCGCCCGCATCAGCAAGGCAAAGGCAAAAGAACTGTTTGCTTCCAAGCCGGACACCCTCTGCCCCAAGTGCGTCGGTGCCGGCCTGCCAACGCAGACGGTCGAAGCAACCCTGATCAACTATCCGTGGGATTTGTTCCACCACAACGGCAAAGCCATCGCGGCTGATTTTCAGGCCATGGCAAAGCCTGGCGTTCTTGAAGGCAAGGTCTATGAGGGCGTTCACATTCTCGCCAAGGAAAATGTCTACGTCGCTCCCGGAGCGACCGTGAAGCCTGGCGTCGTCCTGGACGCTGAAGGCGGCCCGATCTTCATTGATGCCGACGCAAAGATCTTCCCGAATGCGGTCATCGAAGGCCCAACTTACATCGGCAAGAAGACCGCCATCAAGATTGGCGCCAAGATCTACGAAGGCACCAGCATCGGCGAAGTCTGCAAAGTCGGTGGTGAAGTCGAAGAGTCCATTATTCACAGTTTCTCCAACAAACAGCATGAGGGCTTCCTTGGCCACGCCTACCTCGGTATGTGGGTCAACCTCGGTGCTGACACCAACAACAGCGATCTGAAGAATGACTACGGCAACGTGAAAGTCATGATCAATGGTCAGGAAGTCAACTCCGGTTCGATGTTCGTCGGTTCGACTATCGGCGATCACACCAAGACCGGCATCAACTCCATGCTCAACACCGGAACCGTTCTGGGCGTCGGCTGCAACATCTTTGGTGCCGGCCTTCCCCCGAA
>JAKQFZ010000170.1 GCA_029558215.1 Candidatus Omnitrophota bacterium | reverse complement strand
GGGAGCGCCTCTGGAAGCGGAACCTATGGCGGATCGACTGTAGATCCATCTCCGGGGGGGGGCGGCATTGGGGATCCTCATTGTCTTCACACTGACAATTCCTCTTCAGATTTGCTCGCCGGTTGGTGCACCGTCACGAATCAAAGAAGAAGACTGCGGATTCACACCCTATGCATGGCGAAGACTCTTGACCACGCTCTGGTACCGCTTCGCAATGCTTTCAAAAATGGATTCCCATGTGTACTTGGAGAGCGTCTTTGTTTTGCCTTTGGCGCCCATGGATGCCTGCATAGATGGATTCCGGATCAGTTCCAGAATTTTCGACGCGATCTCTGAGGCACAACCAAACTCAACGAGAAATCCGTCCTCGCCGTGACTGATCACATCCACAACTCCACCTGCCCGTGCTCCGATAACCGGTTTCTCCCAGAGCCACGCTTCGAGAAAAGTGATACCAAATGAGTCCGTTCTGGACGGATTTAGATAGATGAGGCCTTGTCGTATCAGATCCACCTTCTCCGCGTCCGAGATACGTCCCAAATTCAGAATGCTTTTCTTGCTTTCTGACGGAACAGTCCCCCAATACTCCTGGAAATCAGACATCTCATCACCGGCGAGCACGAGCGTGACCTCGGGATGCTGCTGCCAGACCCGAGCCATCGCCTCGATGACCGAGAGCGTTCCCTTATCGAGACTCTTTGCGCCAAGCGTGAAAACGTAGGGCGGGCGCAGTCCGTAGCGCTCACACATCAAGTTCTCAATCGGTTTGGGCGGGACAATCTCTTCCGGATTCACCCCAACACCTGTGATCAAGCATTTGGAACCATCAAGACCGCATGAAATCAGAAAATCGCGCTCCGTTGGTGTCTGGACAAAGATCGCGTCCGCTTTCTGAAGCAGCTGAATCTGATCACGTCGCGCATACCATTTCCGCACTTCGTCGGAGTGCTTCTCTCCAATATGCATGAACGGGGTGTAACACAGGCGTGCCGCCGATCGCCGAGCGGCGATCCAGGCCGCGTAGAGAATCGAGGTATAAGGAAGCGCGGTAGCATGCACGACATCGAACTGGAGTGGTTCCATAGCCGCACGACGGATCATCCCTGGAACCAGAGGCGATGGAAAATGAAACAGCCTCCGAAGGTTTTGTGAAGGAATGAGACACAACAGTCTCTGGACGCGTGCATGTTGTGGAACAACCACCGTTCGGAATCGGCGAACGGTAACGCCTTCGTCCATGCTGACACCGGCCGGAAGCCTCTTTCTATCTCGTATCCAAAAGCGTTCGAGTTGGTCAGCGTCCGTTGTCCAAACCTCGACCGAATCCCCTCGTTGTGCGAAACGCTTTGAGATCTCCTCGAAATACTTCTCGGAGCCGCCCTGTGCCGGGGGATAACGATGAATGATGTGGAGAATTCTCATACGCAGTTCCTAAAACGCTGCCAGGAGATAATATGCCACCGCTGCCACAATGACCAACAGCAGTTTGATGTTGAGGTTTGCGTCGAGGTTTCTCACCCGCTCGGAAATCCTCGTTCCTGTCGGTGTTCGGAGCGCAAAAAAGAGCGAGAGACCCAGAACAACCACCACCAGGGAGCCGCTGATCCGAGACATGGAGTAAACGGAGAGATCAGGAGCATCGGTACAGTCCAGAGCATGGCGCACCCATTGTATGGGCAGCCTCGGCAGCACGCCAAGCACGAGACAGAGCACGGTCAGGGTGAATGCGGGAATCCAGAGGCGCACCTGGCAAGAAGTATTGTCCTGGCACGGTTGTTCCTGACGTCCCCAAAGCGTCCAGACCAGCCGTGCCATTGAGGCCACGGTTAATATGCCTGCAAGCGTGACTGCCACGATGGCCAGAGGTTTTCCAGCCAGAGATGAGGCCACCCAGCCTTTGCTGACGAAGCCTCCGAATCCTGGAACGCCGGAGATGGCACCTGCTCCAACAAGCAAGCAGACAACGAGCAACGGCTCTCCTGTGGCCAGGCCGGCGATCTGTCGCATGTCTCTCTTTCCCGTCTTGGTGATGATGATCCCCGCACAAAAGAACAGAAGGCTCTTGAAACAGGCATGGTTCACCACATGCAATAGCGATGCCATCCGACCAACAGAGGTGCCAACAGCAAACGCCGTGATGATCAAGCCCATCTGGGAAATGCTGCTGCATGCCAACAGTCTTTTCATGTCCGTCTGGACAACAGCCATACAGCCACCCCACAACGCGGATGTCAGTCCAATAACCATGAGTGCTGGTGCAAAATGGTCGGCGCAGAAGGCATCCAGCGTTCTCCAGACGGCGAGAAAGGAAATCTTGATCATCACGCCGGACAAAAGGGCTGATATCGGTGTTGGTGCCTGGGCATGGGCGTCGGGCAGCCAAGTGTGCAGAGGGAAGAACACCGCCTTGACGCCAGCTCCAGTCAGGATCAACGCCATCGCAAGAGTCAGACTGGAGTCCTTCACCCATCCTGGCTGTGAGAACATTTCCGACAGGCTCTGAAATCCAAGAACGCCCGTAGCGCGGTAGATCAACCCCACGCCGAAAAGATAGAGACAGAAGGCAAGACTGCTGACAAGAAGATAGTCCAACGCTGCCTTCATGGATCGGGTCTGTTTGTGGTAGGCAACAAGAAAATAGGTGCAAAGGGAAACGATCTCAAGGAGCACATAAAGGTTGAAAAGATCGTTGGTCAGAAGCACCCCCTGCATGGCAGCGGCCAGAATCAACAGAATTCCGAAGAAGATGGCTCCATACCGTCGTTCTGCCATGGCATAGAACGCTGCAAGCAGCATGATCACCATCCCCAGACACGAGCCCAGGAAGGCCATTCCGTCCATTTTGAGTGTGATACCAATAGGATCCGGCCATCCCCCGACGTCATACTCGATAACCTGTCCCAACTGCATGGAAGGCACAAGAGACAGAAGCACTCCTGCCGTACCCAGAAGCATCAGAACTGTCAGTGGAGCCACCATCCGTGAGCCCTTGGCAATATGTCCCAGCAGCAGCATCAGGAAACCGCCAAGTAGTGGAACCACGATCAGATAGATGATCACTTCATTGATCCTTAAGCTGTTGATCGAGTTGGGACTCGTTGAGCGTGCGCTCGCTCTCAAACAACCGAATGATGAACACCAAAGCCAATGCCGTCATACAGAGATTGATGACGATGGCGGTCAGCATGAGTGCCTGCGGAAGTGGATCCACCATGGGGAGCGGGCTGTCCGCCAGGATGGGAGCCGTTGCGCCGGGTTTGTATCCCTGGGCAATGATGAAGAGCACGGTGGCGCTGCTGATGATATTCATGGCAAACACCTTCTTGATGAGATTGTCCATGACAATGAAGGCGTATGCCCCAAATCCCAGAAGCAGCACACTTCCCCAGACCGCCATTGCTGATTACCTTTCGTCACGCGCCATGTGATAAAAAAGTGCCGTCATGCCCGCGCCTACTTTGAGCCCGATCAGAATGTCCAGCATAAGGATGGTCCCAGCGCGTGGCAGCGGTTCATCCCACTCATGCCAGACAATGTTTCCCAAGAAAGTACCTCGCGCCCAGATGCCCAGCAGTCCAACGGCAATCAGGGCAATCATCAGGAGACACTCCGCCAGACCCGAGCCGGAACCGGGCAGCATCTTCTCCACAGACTCCAGACCGTAGCACAGGCACAGCAGTATGACCGAAGAGCCCAGAACAACGCCCCCCTGAAAGCCACCGCCCGGAGAGATATGCCCATACGCAATCAGATAGAAACCGAACAGGAGCATAAAGGGGAATATCTTGCGCGCCATGATTCGGAGAATCTCTGAGTCCCTCATCCCTCGTTCTCCTGTTCTTGGTTTGGCGCAGGCCTGTTTTGGGGGTGAATGGTGGATTTCTGTTCGTTCTGTTCCGTGCGAACCCCTTTCGGGGGAGTCGGCATAGCCGACCCGCCAGCGGGCGCAGGCCCGCTCTTGGGGTGATTGTTGGAGTTCTGTTCGTTTTGTTCCGTGTGATCACCTTTCAGGGGATTCGGCATAGCCGACCTGCCAGCGGGCGCAGGCCCGCACATGAAGGAGGCGGCGGTCACCGCCAAGATCAGAGCAACCGTCTCGCCCAGCGTGTCGTAGGCTCGATAGCCCAGGTAGATGCCCGAGACCAGGTTAATGACGCCTAGGTTTTCGAGGGCTGTGGTTTGGTAGAAGCTCAGCAGAGGCGAGTCGTGATCCGGATCGGTCGTCGTTCCCAGAATCAGAAGCAGTGCGACAAGTGTTCCAACAACAATCGCCGACAGTGGCTCCAGCGGACGCCGCCTGCATCGAACCCAGAACGCCTGAACCTTGTTCTGTTGGCTCATGGTTCCGCGTCTCCCTGGTTCTTGCGTATTCGGTTGATGGTCAGCACTAGGATCACCGTGCTGATGCCTGCCCCGACCGCGGCTTCCGTCAAAGCAACGTCCGGCGCATGGAGCACATAAAACAGCAGTGAGATGACCAGACCGAAACCTGCCAGGGCAATGGCCGAACTCAGAAGATCCTTGAGGGCAATCGCAGCCACTGCGCAGGCAAACGAGAGCACGATCAAGGCACCCTGAATCATGATTCACTGTTCTCCATCGGTTGGGATCGCGGCTCGCGCTTGCCACGCCAGGGAAGGATACCGCATTCATAGGCGCTGCGCCCAATCGCATGAGAGCCGAGAGGTGCGGTCACCAGAGTGAACAGAAGCAGCGCGAAGATGCGCACGGCCATTCTGAGATCTCCCGCAAGCAACATGGCTGCCACGTACAGCACCAGGAGCGCTGTTGTAGAGCACTTTGAAGACGCCTGAAGTCGTGTATAGACATCTGGAAACCGCAGCGTTCCAACCACGCCCAGGAGAGCGAAAAAGATGCCCGCAACCAAACCGATATGCGCCAGAATTGTCATTCGCTCAATCCTTTTCCCTTCAGGTGCTTGGTGACAGCGATGACGCTGATAAATCCCAACATCGTATAGACCAGGGCGACATCGAGATAGATGTCCCGCTTGTACAAGACTGCAAGCAGCACCATGACGCCGGTAACCAGGGCGACGAGAAGATTCAGTCCCACCAGTCGGTCGTGGGGCGTGGGCCCGAAGATGACCCGATAAAGGCTTCCCAACGAGATCAGAAGGAGTGTGAACGTGATGAACGTAAGAAAGCTCATGTCCAGATTCTCCTGATCCAGTCTTCCATACTCCCCTTGATGAGGTGTCCCGCAAGGCGTTTGTGTGTTGTTTTGGCATCCAGCCAGTGGATGAGCAGATTATCCCCCGTCATGTCCAGCGTCAGGGTGCCTGGAGTCAGGGTGATCAGGTTGGCAAGCAGCGCTCGGCCGATATCAGAACGAAGCCGCGTCCGTAGATGAACCACGCGCGGCGTCATTTTCAGCGTGAATACCAAGGGAATCATCTTGACACTTGACCACAGAATGTTTCTCAACAGGATGATCAACAGAATGCCCAGAAGATGCACTCGGGGAAGAAGCGCCCGGCGTTCCGCTTCACGCACATCAATGAAAAGGTCGTAACTGACCAGCGCAATACCAAGAGAGAAAACAAACCCCAACAGGAGTGAGGACAATTCGAAACTGAACGTAAAAAGAAGCCATCCCACCATCAGATAGACGGTGGTGAGAGCAATGCGAACGAGCTTCCAAACGAGTTTGACATTCACCGGACGATGGATCGTCTCCTTCCGATAGCGGATGTGCGGCGTTGCCCACGCTGCGTCCGAGCCGTAGAGTGGGTCACCAGACCCATCTGTTTCCTAATCCTGGAACAATTCCATCACACGCTCGGACGTGTTCGCTTCGGATAGTTCACTGCGGAACGACTCTCGATTCAGCATCCTGGAAAGAGTCGCCAGAAGCATCAAATGCACCTTTGTGTCACGGTCTGGGCCGACGATGAGAAAGAGATACTTCACAGGTTGTCCGTCGGGAGCATCAAAGGGAACGCCTTCAGGACATTTTCCAAAGGCAACAAAGGTGGATTCCAGGGAGGGGATTTGCGCGTGGGGAAATGCCACCTGGTGACCCACCGAGGTGGAGCACTGGCTTTCCCGTTTGAGAACCCGTGTCAGGATATCTGACTCGTTGGACAGTTCGTTGCCCTTTGCCAGAGCGGAGACCAATTGTTCGATGGCTCCCTTCTTGTCCCGTGCGGTCAGGGACAAGTCCATTGCTTTTGGGTTCATCCAGTCTGCTATCTTCATCGTGCTCATCCTCGCTCCGCCTGTTGAGACGGACTTTTCATCTCGGTCTCTCTATCTAAGGGATGGGACTCAACCCATCACCGCATTGTCTGTCTCAGTCCAAAAACCCGATCCACGGGGACAGTGAACAGAATGCCCGTGCCTGGCTCAGACAAGGAACCCACCACTTGTTCAAGCAGTGCGACCAAGGCATCCACTTTCTCGTCGCTGTCCACCAAACTCAGAATCGTCTTGTTATAGGGTCGAGCGCCCTTCATAAACTGCTGGAAACTGGCAAAAAGAGGGACTTCATACGTGAGAAATCTCCCCATGCCTTCGCTGTCAATGATCGTCGCTCCTGGAACATCTGCTTCCATGAATGCCGTCAGGACATCGTCCAGGAGCTCTTCCCTGTTGACAACGAAGAAGACCAGTTTCACGAAAGACCACCTTGATCCAGCTCATCTATTGGAGAGGGATTATACGCCAAGGGACACAAAGCGCAATGGAATTTCAAGCAACGCACACAAAGCATTTGGCCTGCGGACTTGAGTCGCTCGACAAACGTTCTTGTTGAGGTTGTCAACCATCAACGCACTTCATACACAAATATCGAATAGCCGATCTTGGCGACCGGTTCTCGTTCCCGAAAACGTCCGTGCAGATCCCAGCGCTCTTCCTTCTGATAGACGTCCTGAAGGTTGGTGGCGCTGATGGCATACCAGCCTGGTGGCTCCTGCGCCAGAATCTCAGGCGCGACTCGTTCGTGCCGAATCCCATAGTGATCCGGTGAAGCTGTGCCATGGTAGTCCAGATAGACTTGATCAATTCCATTCTGATCCATGAATGACTTCAAACCAGGCAAGTCCTGTCCCCAGTCCAAATTGGAATCCACCAGATAAAGGTATCCGTTCTTGGAGCCGCCGATCAGCTCATTGAAATAAGCAAGGTAATGGGGATAGGCCATGACCGCTGCAAGCACATGCCACACAAGCAACACAGACACCAACACTCGAAGCCTCTTGTTGCTCCAGCAGTTGCAACATCCCAACCGTCCCGCAAAAAGGATCAGCAGAAGCAGCGTCGGCAGCAGATGGCGCAGGCTGGTCGTCAGGGGTGTCAGACTTCCGAGAACCAGGAGCGTTCCAGCTGATGCGAGAAGATACTTCTCCTCAGGGTGTCGGGTGCCCTTGATATAGAGCCCCAGAGCAATAGCGAGCAGGAGGATCTGGGGCAGAGGCGTCTTCACCAGATAGGCCACAATATAGAAGTACCAGAATCCACCGATACCTCTCTGCCCCCAACAGAAACTCGGATGACCGATGCGCTGAGTATGGTACTGTTGCAGGAAAAAGCCCCGAATCCATCCCGGAGCGGGAAGTGTCAGACAGCCGACCTGTTTGGCAATAGGATCAGGCATTTCCTCGAACACGCGATAGCACCACCGACCGTCAACTTCGGCACCTGAGTAGACCCTTCCGACATCAAACTTGTAGACAGCCCAGATCGTCAGGGCTGCCACAAGAACGAACAATCCACCAGATCTGGCAAGTCTCCGAATAGAGACTCCCTCGGGCAAGAACTGTTCTTTTCCACCCACCCTTCCCGAGCGAGGATCAACTTCTCCTGCCTCCCTTACCGAAGGGGGATCACCTTCTCTTGCCTGTCCGCCATCCGCCGCGATCAGCTTTTATCGATGTCCCGGTCCGAGGTGTGAACCACGTACTTCATGCTTTGAAAATGACGGCTTAACTGATTGGCCATGACCACGGAGCGGTGCTTTCCGCCCGTACACCCGATAGCGATGTTGAGGCGGGCTTTCCCTTCCTTTTCATAAAGCGGAATGGCAAAATTCAGCATGTCGATCGCCTTGGCCATGAACGTCCGGCATTCTTCATTGTCCAGGACGAACTTCTCCACGGCGCCGTGGTGTCCGTTGAAACTTTTCAGGTCGTCGACATAGTAGGGATTGGGCAGGAACCGGACGTCAACCACGAGGTCCGCGTCCGACGGCAGTCCGTAGCGGTACCCGAAAGACATGACGCCGATGATCATTTTTTTCTGTCCGGACACCGGTAAAAACTGCCGCTGTACGATGTCTTTGAGCTGATGAACGTTGGTGGTCGTCGTATCGATGATCTTGTCCGCCATCTGCCGAAGCGGCGCCATCTTCTCCACCTCCGTCT
>JAKQFZ010000126.1 GCA_029558215.1 Candidatus Omnitrophota bacterium | reverse complement strand
CATGTCAAAGGATGTGATGATGTTACCCACTGCACCATTGGCGAAGTCCATGATACCCACGATGTGGGTTGGCGTTTCGACTTTGATGACCTTTCCGTACTTGGGCTGACTGGTGATGGTTCTCTCCGGAAAGGTAACACGGGCAGAGGCGGTGACGCGCTTTACGGGACCGATCAAATTGATCAGCGCGGTGAGGTAGTAGGGTCCCATGTCAAACATCGGCCCGCCCCCGACCTGATAGTAGAACTCAGGTGATGGATGCCAACTCTCGTGTCCGTGACAGGTCATGAAGGCTGTTGCCGCGATCGGTTCACCAATCCAACCGTCATCAATGAGTTTTCGGCAGGTCTGAATGCCTGCGCCCATGAAAGTATCAGGAGCGCAGCCAACGCGGAGCCCCTTGTCCTTGGCTATCTTGAGCATCTTCTTGCCATCTTCGCGCTTGATTGCAAGTGGTTTTTCATTGTGGACACTCTTGCCTGCCTTCAATGCCGCAAGAGCAATTTCTGCGTGAGCGTCCGGGGTTGTGAGGTTGACAACAATCTCGATTTCGGGATCCGCAAGGAGTTCCTTGACGGTACATGCCTTGGGAATGCTGAACTCCTGCGCCTTTGCCTTGGCACGATCAATAACCAGATCAGCACATGCCACGATATCGAGAATCTCGAAGGTGGTGCCCGCCTTGAAATAGATCCCCGAGATGTTCCCGCAACCGATAACACCTATCTTTGCTCTCTTCATATCCTGCTCCTGTCTGTGAACTGAAATCTGACTTTGCTGGTTCCACATGGCACTTGAGACGACAACCGTCCGCACCGATGAGGAAGCAATTGGGCGAAGAATATCATTCGTTCAAAGATCATACAAGCTGTCTAATGTCCGCGGATACGGATTCATCGCAACTGCTCGCCTGAAAGAATTGCAGGGGCTGTTCAGAAAAGCCTGGCCCTATCTGAAGTTCGATACTTGATCCCCGAAGTTCTCGTTGACTTAAACGATTAGCATAAACCGCTATCTCTCTTGACTCATAGAGCTTTCGGAGTACACTATGCACAGTGTCCCATTTCTCGGGACAGTTTAATACGTTTTGATGGCGGGGTTAACTTTGGACGTCTACGTTGCACGACAACCTATATTTGACCCAAGGAAACGGGTCTTTGGCTATGAACTCCTTTTTCGTTCTGGACCCGAGAACTTCTTTCCGAAAGTTGATCCGGATATGGCAACTTCAAAACTCATTGACAACAGCCTTTTTGTTATGGGTCTGGAGAACCTTGTCTCGGATAAGTTTGCTTTTATCAATATGACCCGCTCGGCATTGCTCAGCGACCTGGTTTTTCTGTTACCCAAGGACAACTGTGTCATCGAAGTTCTTGAAACAGTTGAACCCGACGATCAGGTTGTAGAAGCGTGTAGAAATTTCAAAAAGGAAGGCTATAAGATCGCACTTGATGATTTCATCCATAAGCCTTCATTTGAACCTCTGCTGTCCATCGCAGATTTTGTAAAGGTTGATTTTATCTCCTCGAAATCCAAGGAGCGCAAGTTGTACGCCCAGCATTTCATCCCTCGTGGATTGCAGATGCTTGCGGAAAAGGTTGAAAGCCACGAAGACGTTCAGGAAGGAATGAATGTCGGTTATTCACTTTTTCAGGGCTATTTTTTCTGCAAGCCAGAGGTGGTCAAGGGCAAGACTGTTCCCGAGTACAAAATCAACTATCTGCGGTTCTTGCAGGAATTGAGCCGACCCGATCTGGATTTTGATGAACTTGAAGGGATAATCAAGCAGGAAGTCTCGCTTTCCATGAAGCTCTTGAGACTGCTGAACTCAGCTGCAATGGGTCTTCGTCGTGAAGTCAATTCGATCAAGCATGCCCTTGTACTACTCGGGGAGCGTCCTCTGAAGAAATGGGCAAGCCTCATCGCGTTCACAAATCTGGGAGATGACAAGCCCAGTGAACTGCTCATTACGTGCCTTGTTCGGGCAAGATTCTGCGAGTTTCTTGCGCGCAGTGCAAGGATGGCTGACCGGGAACTGGATCTCTTCCTGACGGGAATGTTTTCGGCCATCGACGCTGTTCTCGACCGACCACTTGAAGGGCTTATTGAGGAGATGTCTCTTTCCGATGAAGTTGCCAAGACACTTTTTGGAGAAGACACGACTCTGTCACCCGTTTTCAACCTTGCGTTGGCCTTTGAGCGTGCAGACTGGGACTCCATCTCCCATCTTGTGGCGCAGCTGAAGGTTTCTGAGAACACCGTCTCAGAAGCATACAAAGAGGCTGTGGTCTGGTCGCGAGAAGTGTTCTCCATCTGATGGAGAGCCGGTGCCTAACCATCCGAATGTGTGCTCACTTCATGGACGGCAGGATGATTCCCCGCATGATGATTTTCTGGCAGAAGATGAAGAATATGAAGGTGGGGATGGATGCCAGAGTCAGAGCGGCCATGATGAGATTGAGTTGCCCAACTGCATATTCCGATTGGAATGCGTAGAGCCACACCATCAGCGTCCACATGTTCTTGTCTTGACAAACAACGAAGGCCCACATGAATCCGCCATAGGCCGCAAGCACCTGTCCCATCAATGTGACAACAATGATTGGTTTGCAGAGGGGATACGTGATCACCCTGAACATCTGCATCTCCGAGGCACCGTCCATGGACGCGGCCTCGTAGAGTTCCCTGGGCAAACCGTCGAAGAACCCCTTCAAAAGGAAAATTGAGAATCCCGAGGCCATTCCAGGAAGCACCAACGCAGCATAGGTATTCAGCAGAGTAATGCTTGGTGGCACATGAAAAACATGGCAGAGAGGCAATGCACACAGACGTCCGATCAGAAATGCGAGCACCATCTGAAGCATTCCTCTGTAGCCCTTGTTCCAGGAAGGAAAGAGTCTTCTCAACGCAACGAAAGCCAGGGCTCCTGCCCCCCCGCCGAGAATCAGTAATCCTAGAGGGAAACTTCTCAGAAGAAGGAAACTTGGGATCATTGACACTTCCGGGGGAAATGACATGGGCACGAGCAGAAACACGAGAATCTTCTGTGTACCACGAAGGTTAAAGCGGCTCAGTGCGTATGCAGTTATTGGATTGACGACTAAGCCTGCCATGACAGTCAAGGCAACAAGGATGAAGGTATTCCAGACGGCGCGACCACGGGTCGAGAGAAACTGGAGTACCACCGAGTAATTGTATCCCATAAAGAACCAACGCCAACCAGACCGATCTTGGTGGAAACTCTCGTAATCGAGGTAGTCAAAGGGAATCCGAAAACCTTCGATACTCGGTATGCTCATCGCGTACGCCTTGGACAGGGATTCGGAATCATCGTATTTGTCTTGCAGATACTTGGCATAGTCAATCTCAAAACCGGAAAACTCTCTCTGCTCGATTGGGATCCGCTCGATAACAAACTGGCTCCAGTACTTGCGATAGGGGCGACTGCCGGCATATTCCGTCTCAAAGGGGATTTGTTCCCACGAGTCAAAGTGGGTCAGCAGTTCCAGATTGACCGCTTTCAGAGTCCCCAATATCTCCTGGAGATAGTTCCGGAAAGCCTGAGCATATTCTTCGGGCACTCTGACGAATCGAAGTGGAAACTCCTTGCGCTGGAATTCGCGTCTGTCTTCAGCCAATGGAGCAGCGTCAGGATCTGTGACGGGGTACTGAATCTGAACAAAGTCTTCATAGTCCGTTCCCCAAGCAGCATTCACGTTGGCAATGGTCGTATACTTGCGTTTCGCATAGCGTTCAAAAAACTCATCGAGCATTTCCGGCCGCTTCCATTGAGGTTCTAACTCCGCCAGAAAGAGTCGCTGTTCGCGAAAGCGCAGTTGATCCTCCTCGAATGCTTTGGGACTGAAGCTTAAGTCCAGGTTGAACTCAATGAGTGCGAACTCGGTAGCGACGATCTCCCCATTGTCTCGGTTGAACAATTGCAGTGCCAACTCCTCATTCTTTTGGGCGCTCTTGGCAAGTGCTTCCTGTCCAAGTTGGCTGGTGTATTTCTGCTTCAGCCATCGGCGGTACTTTTCTTCCAACATGTTGGGGAAGAGGCCACAGAGACGCTCAGAGGGATACCTCATGAGGAAAGACTCATAGTCGGATCGGATTAGAGGAATGTTGGGGCAGCCGATACCACTACGGATGTGCTGCACGGCAGGGAAGAAGTCTCCGACCACATCCTTTGCCATCCTCATCTCCCTCTCCGTGGTCAGGTGGACGAGCCTGTGCAGACGCCGCAGAAGGTTGAACTCATATTTTTCGAAAAGGTACTTGCAGTAGAGCTCATCGTCTTCCCAGAAGTAGGTGGGGACTGGATTGTATTTTTCAAGATCGAACCGATTGGACACGCTGCATGTGAGGGTGATCAGAAACGGGATCACCATCGTGATTCCACCCAGCACAAGAACGCCGTAGATGGAAAGAATCAAGAGTCTTACGCGAAGGGCTTTGCGTCCAACTGTTGGCAGTAGAGGCATGTCAGTTGACCTCCGCGCGTCGAAATTCCACCTTCTGCAGGAATTTCAGTTGGTAGATCGTGAATCCGATCAGCATCGTTCCAAGAATCCAGGCGGTAGCTGTTGCCATGCCAAAGTCAAGATTCACAAAGGCATGTCGCCATATTGCAAGAGATAAGACCGTGGTGGCGCCATTGGGGCCGCCTCCGGTCATGACAAAGATGTTTCCCATGGAGTGGAAAGTGTTGATACAAGCGCCGATGAAGTTGATCAGTATCAGTGGCTTCAGAGTTGGCAGAGTGATATTGAAAAGACGACGCATGATACTGGCACCGTCCATCTCAGCTGCCTCATAGAGTTCCTCGGGAACGCTCTTCAACGCGGCGAGATAGATAAGGCTACCAATCCCCATACTTGCCCAAACTTGTGGGATGATGCAGCATATCAAGGCGATATTCGGATCGTCGTAAAACTTAAGTGGCTGTGTGATCAGTCCTGTGCGGAGCAATAGTGAGTTGAAAAAGCCTGCTTCTGTTGGATGGTACATGGTCTTCCAAAGAAATGTGATGACGAGAGGCACAGAGACCCGCGGGAGCATGAAGACCATTCGGAAGAAGAGTTTGCCCTTGGGAACTTCGTTTAGGAGCAACGCCAGAACGATAGGGGCAATGAACCCCATGGAAAGATGCAAAAAGACGAACTTGAAAGTGATGAACAGATATCTGTAGAAGTCAGGACTGAGGGCAACGGTGATAAAATTGTCAATTCCCACCCATTCGCTCCTGCCAACGAGCTTGTAGTCCTGAAAACTCATCAAAGAACCTTTGAGCATTGGATAGTACGACCAGATGGCAATGAGGCAGAGAGCGGGACCTATCATGACAATTGGAATGACTTTGCCAAAGACTCCACTGGAGCGGTGCTTCTGTCTCAGTGCGGACGCATCCATTCCAGAGAGATACTTCTGGCGCATAACCCTGAGGAAATAAAGGAACATGCCGACAAAGAGAGCCAGAAACGCCGCGAAGATTGGATATCCTGTTCGGCGAAGTTGCTGCATTTTCTCTTCAGGACGCTTCGAGAGATACTCCGTGTTGGCTTTGTTCTCTGCCTCAACGAGACCTTTGCGCCAGTCGTACGATGCCGAGGCGAAAACCTCTTCCACGAGTCCGCCGAGGATCACATCCTGCACGGGTTGCCAGAATCCTTCATAGGGCTCTGTGCGACCATATTGTTCCACCATGGCAAACGCGTCGGCCAGGTGCTTTGGCACTTGATCTACATACTCAAAGTAGCCATGCTGCTCGAGCAGATCCGGTCTCATCACCTCTGCCAGATTGCTCTCAACTGCATTGGCTACCTGAAACTCGGTAAAACGTCTTGCTGAGTGTGAGATGATGTCAAACACGATCTTCTTCTTGACGGGATCGTCTTTCAGAAGATAGTTGATCCCCAACCACTGATTTTCCCAGAAGAAAGCAGGGGTTGCTTTTGGTCCCATTCCTTTGGGCAAAGGCATAAAACCGATTTGCTGTGCCGTCAGCCCTCGTTCGAGGCAGCTGGCCAGGAAATAGAGAGGCATTGCATAGGTGAAGACAACCTCACCATTACCGAAGACTTCCTGTGCATTCACATCGTCGCCACCCTGGTATCCACGGGCAACACCAATGCGAACATCCCTCGGCTCGAATCTCACGATTCTCCCGTCAGGAAGGGTGATAGACCCTCGACGCACGTCCGCGTCGGTCAAGTTGATCGGTTCGCGATCTTGAGTCTCGCTATCAATCTGGTCATCGAGAATCCACGGCTGATGGCAGAATCGCCAATACAACTCCATCGCTTCCATACCTGCTTCTGAGGCGAAGGTTGCTTTCCAGCGAGTTGGCTGGCGATGAAGGCTTTCTCCCGTCTCGGGATCCAGGAAATCCAGTTCTTCTTTCTTGTACCAATGCCACTTGTCTGTTTTTGGATTGTACTTGCCCTGCTGGACGCAGTCCCCACCGGCAGCCCAAAGCCACGGATACCAGTCCCACCCATAGGTGGAGAGGTGTATTCCACGCCTACCGAAATTGTACTTTGCACCTCGTATCTCGATCTGCGGCGATGTTGCCTTTTGACAGAGGTAGAAGAGTTCGTCGAAGCTCTCAGGAACTCTTTTGACCTTGGACTTTTCGAATAGTGATTCCAGGACATCACGGCGATAGCAAAGCCCGAGCAGGAAATCTCCCTTGGGGACGCCATAGGGCTTGCCGTCTATTGTTCCAGCACATCGAACCTGTGGACGCAACTGCTTCCACGGCTCCCAGAGGGCTTCTTCATCTGAAATGTAGCCGTCGCCGTCGGTATCCTCTCCTATGAATTCCGAGAGATCCATGATGAAGTTGTTGCGAGCGAAGGCGCGGAGTTTGTGAAATTGAGTCATCACTACATCGGGAGCAGTCTTGCCCGCGAAACTCATGAGAACACTGCTGTCGGTTCCGGCCAGAGCCCCTTGCAGTCGAAGCGGTTCGAAAGGGATAATCTTGATATTGGGATTGAGTGCCTGATACTCGTTATAGGCTCGGGTAGAAGGATACCTTGGCTTGTTGACGAAGTACTCAGATGCCTTGATGACAATCTGCCCCTCGTCGGCAGAGCCGAGCGCAGGGAATAGAGTCAGAAGCAGAATCACTAACCAGTTCTTGGACACATTTCCACCCTAGCATTTTCGTGGATGATCGCAGAATCAAGTCCGCGATGAAAGCTCCAGAAGCGCCGTGAAAAGAGCCTTGTAGTACCGCAACACCCGCAGCGGATCCGGACTCGAGGGAATTTCCGCCAGGCAGTATCCCTGAAACCCACTCTCAGTCAACCTTCTAAGAAGATGCTGATAGGGATAGGCTGGATCATCAAGGTCGTGAAGATGCACCAATGAGATATCAGAGGCAACTCTATCGAAATTGGCGTCGAAACCTTCATCAGCCAGATCATCGGGATTGCAGTTCCAACAGACCTTGACATTTGGATGTGCGGCGATGTCAAGAATCTTTCTGATCCTATGCAAGCGAGCCGTATGTCTGCCGTGGACTTCAAGTCGAACCTCGATGCCATGCTCGGCTCCATACTGACCGCATTCGCTGAGCGCTTCTCCGATCTGCTTGAGCGTTCTATCTTCAGGGACTCCCTCTGGAAGCGTATTTGGGCGTACCTTGATTCCAGACGCACCTACATCTCGTGCAAGCAGAATACAGTCTTTGGTTCCTTGGATGTGCGCCTGCAGCGTTTCGGAGTCCTCATAGTGATACTCAAAAATGGAACCGAGTCCGACCAATTGCACACTGCTGGCCGCAAAGGCCTCCTTGACGCGGACGCGATCGGGTTGGGCAAGAGCGATCTCGACGCCGTGCGCATGTTGTGTTCTCAGTTCAACGCCCTGAAGTCCGATTTGCTCACAGTTGCGAATAACTGTCTCAAGATTCCAGTCCTTGGCTATCTGAAAAGTAACGATTCCGAGTTTCATCTCCACAGATCTCTTTCGTGTGGGAGAGTCATCCATCACTTAATGATGATCTCTCGTTTGTCTCCCGTCAACTGTTCAAGTCCCGATGAGGTGATGATGACCGCATCTTCGTAGCGAATGCCTTGAACGCCATCGCTCAGCCAGATATCAACATTAAAAGCCATACCGGGCTCAAGGATGATAGGCTTCTTTCCATCCAGCCACGGTCCTTCACATTCCTGGGTTCCCGTGCCATGTGCCGGCCCATAGAGCGCCCATTTCTGCATCCCATTTCTGGAGAGCAAGTCGTCAAATGCCTGGAATACTTTGCGCGAATCCACGCCAGGAGCCATCATATCAATGGTCTGCTGGAGCGCTTGAAGGCCGACAGTCATGATGCGCTCGTATTCCGGCTTGGGTTTACCAAGGGTCAGCGGGCGACACATGTTGCCACAGTAACCTTTGTATCGTGCTCCAAAAGTGAGTTGAACGAGATCGCCATCTTGAAGAATGCGTTCTGTTGAACGGCACAGAGAGTTGCGAGTGTTCGGGCCGGAGCAAACCCAGATGGCATAACTTGTACCCTCAGCCCCCATTTCATACATGACCTTGCGCGCACGGGCCTCGACTTCCCACTCCATCACGCCAGGGCGACAGAAATCTATGGCCTCCTTCATGGCTGCTTCAGTAATCGTATT
>JAKQFZ010000119.1 GCA_029558215.1 Candidatus Omnitrophota bacterium | reverse complement strand
AGACGAAGGCAGACGTGCTGGGCTCTTGGTGGACGAGCTCCTGGGGCAACAGCAAATTGTCATAAAGAGTCTTGGAAGTGGCATTGGCAGCGTTCAGGGTATTGCGGGAGGGGCGATCATGCCTGATGGCAGAGTTGGCCTGATCCTGGACGTTGGTGGTGTTGTCAAACTCGCGCATACAGCGCATGGAAGAACATCGAGAGGAGGGAGCGATACTCGGGAGGATTAGATTGGCGTGCAAGGATAGAGCCTTCGGACGGTGATTCGTCTTGGTCTGGTCTGATGTGAATGCCAGACATCCAAGGCAGAAAAGGAGTAGAGAGATGGCGCTTAGTAAATCAGTGAATCAGGAACAGTCAGGTCAGGAGATGGGTATGTCTGACTTTGCCGGAATGTATCTCACTTTCCAACTCGGGGGTGAGACATACGGTCTGGAAATCCTCAAGGTGCAGGAGATCATCGGGATGATGAATGTGACTCGTGTACCTCGGACTCCCAGCTTTGTTCGGGGGGTGATCAATCTTCGCGGTAAGGTTATCCCCGTTGTGGATCTTCGCATGAAGTTCGAACTCGCGAGCCAGGAAGACACTAACCGAACCTGTATCATCGTTGTCCAGGTGGCGCGTGGCAATCAGAGCGTGACCATGGGCATTCTGGTGGACGAGGTCTCTGAGGTGCTGGATATCAATGGAAACCAGATTGAGCCCGCCCCGAAGTTTGGGGATAATATCTCCACCGATTTCATTCTTGGCATGGGCAAGGTGGCGCAGAAGGTTGTCATGTTACTCGATGTCGAGAAAGTTCTTTCCGGCGGGGAGATTGCCGTAGTTGACCAGATTGGCAAAGACAACTAAGATGACAATGGTGGTGTCTGACTGAGTCAACGTCTTGAGACGTTCAAAGGACCAGCCTATGACAGCTGAAGAGAAGAAGTTCAAGATCACCGTGTCCCCTGATCGCACTCAGGTTCTCCTGGACTGCACCGTCGAAGAGGGTCTTCTGGAAGACTTGGTTCTGGAGATCCTTGAAGCACTGCAGGAAAGAGAGATTGTCCAACTTCCTGAGTTGGAGCAACTCCGAGAAGCGATCTCTCAAGCCCTGGGCGAGGACAAGAGGATCAAGAGTCTCTTAGTTGTTAAGGGACAGGAGCCTGTGGCAGGCAATGACGGTGAGATCAAATGGGCGAGAGACTTTTTCACAACCGGTTTCGTCTTCGACGAGCGCACCGGTGCCATTGACTACCGGCAGCGCAAAGACTCCTCTGAAGTCCAGGAGAATGAACTTCTGTGCCGCGTCATCCCCCCTCTGGATGGTCAACCTGGGACGGATGTGTTTGGCAAGCTCATTCCCTTCAAGAAGGGGAAACCCGCCAAGGTGTTTCCAGGCCCGAACGTTCGTCGTGAGTCCGAAGGCGATATAAGCAACTTCTATTCAGAATCGAGTGGAAGAGTGCGTTGGCTTGGGGAGAAACTGTCGGTCGATCCGGTCTATGTTATCCAGGGAAGTGTTGGTCTTGAGACCGGG
>JAKQFZ010000106.1 GCA_029558215.1 Candidatus Omnitrophota bacterium | reverse complement strand
ACCCTATAAGGCCAGACTCAACGAGAAACGGATTCTGTGTCCATATCGTCACAGCGTTAGAGGAATCAGTCGTGATGTTTGCCCAGGGTCCCACATTGCCGGCAATCTGAATCTGCCATGAGTTCACTTGATGACCTGAGGATTAGTGCCCTTGAGCATGGTGTTGATCTGTCTGGTCGTCGAATCTTTTTGAGTGGAGACGTGGAAGAAGAGAGTACTAGTCTTGTCATCAGAGGACTGTTTCTGATGGCAGATCAGAGTAACGAGCCTATTGAACTTGTCATCAGCTCCTATGGTGGCTCTGTCGATCAGGCGTTTGCGTTGCACGACGTCATGAGAGCCATCAAACCCGCTATCCACACCACAGCAATTGGCATGTGCATGTCGTCCGCTCCACTGCTTCTTGCTGCAGGCCAGACAAACTACCGTTTTGCCTCACCACACTGCGAGTTCATGATGCACACAGCATCACTTGAAGTTGACGGAGCTGTTGGGAACATCGAAGGCGTGGCTGCAGCGAACAAGAAGAGGATGGAGCGGATGGACAGACTGCTAGCAGAATACTCCAAGATGCCATATCGCCACTGGAGCGCATTCAGTCGATCTGGTCGTGACCACTATTTCGGCGTGAAAGAGGCTCTCAAATGGGGACTCATAGACGGAATTTGGCAGTAGCAGCTTGCCTTCTGGCGGTCAGCGCGACATACTGGAGTGTGTTGCGTTCAATGTTTTACCGATTCTTGGTCGCGTGCCAGTACGCTGTGTTGGCCTACTTCTGCTGGTTGATCCTTCATCTATGAAGACTACCCTCTCTCGCACACTCATGGATGCAGCTGCGGTCGCATCCACTGCCGCTCAATCAGGGTTCCTTCAAGACTGTGCCATCATGGCCAAGGAACTGGAACATACGATCGACATGGATGTGAGAGACTTTCACATCAAGTTCGGTCATCCAGCGCCTAGTGTGCCTGTCGGGAGCTACGCGTTTGATGATCCTCGACTGTTGC
>JAKQFZ010000100.1 GCA_029558215.1 Candidatus Omnitrophota bacterium | reverse complement strand
TCCCCTTCGGGATCAACCTTGGATGCGTCGTAGCATTCCCTCTGATTGGCAGGCACATCGTAACTGCGGCGAACCAAAAGCATTGCCTGGCCTTCACGCTCCAGTTCCAGGAAATATGCTATTTCTGCGGGACGACCCGGACGATAGTCCTCAGGCTTGATCCCCAGTTTGAAAATCTCCAACGCATCTATTCGGAACGAAACATGATCTTCGGATTGGTGCAGTCGGTTCGACGGGATCGCTCCGAAGTAGCCGATCGGAGTCGCCCCTTCCCGAACCGGGATGATCACCGTACCGGGTTTCTCGGCAGTGCCAACAGGAATCTGTGTCAGCACCCAGGGTTGGATCTCGATGCCAGGTGGGCATTCCTGAAGGGTGACTTGTTCAACGGTTCGAACACCCACCGATGCAACGGACTTGTCCAGGGTTACACCCAGAGCCGAAGCACAGAGGGGCGCGAAGGAACGATCCATCACGACGCGCTCATGCACTTCGGCAGCGGTATAGTTGGTCAGACTCGTGAGACTCTCATACGTGACCGCTTCTCCCCCGATGATACATCGCACATAGTTTCCCGGATCCATTTCCGCGGGACAGAACCAACCAGCAAACGTCTGGGGCTTCTTGTAGTAGTAGCTGCGCTCCGGTGACACCCAGAGTCGGTCACCCCCAACGCTGCCCATCCCCTCCTCGACCCAGTCCTGTATCTTACCGGTGAGCAGTCGTTCCAAGAGAGGATTGACCCAGAGTACGTTAATGGCATCCGGGTCACTGTCCGGAAACAATCCAATGATTCTTGCCCCGCGCTGGAGCAGGAGTGCCGACTGACCCTCGTGACCGAAGATTTCATCAAAGGCACACTGATTTCGTACCAGGACTTCTTTGAGTTGTTGTCGTGTCATCAGTCTCTTCTGCATAGTCACCCTCCAAACAATCGTCAAAATGGCTCAACGATTGGACGCTATCGGGACGTTCCCGATCAGCAGGCCAGCGCCTGTAGATTCCTGGGCTGTGCCCACCTTCTCAAATCGCTCCTCCGAAGAGGAAAGCACATCCTCTGAAGTCTGAGTTTTCAGCAGCATGTTGCGATCCAATCGCTCAATGACTGTATCGTAAACCTCTCCCGCTCGCAAGGGTTGCTCGCAGCTTGTCGGAATCGCCACGCGAAGGTAGTTCTCCGAAAAGCCGGTTCGAAACATCTTCCCGGTTTCGGAAGCAACAAGTTCCTTTCCCTCGATAAGCACTTGGAGTGTGGAACCGACAAAGCGTTTCCGAAACTGAATCGCTCCGGCAAGAGTTACTCCCTCAAGACGTCTCTTTCGACAGCGAACGTCCGCGGCGGAAATCCGTGGTTTCAGATCCGCAGCCACCGTCCCCGGACGAGGCGAGAAAGGGAACAGATGGACTTTGGAGAAGAGCATCTTCTCCACAAAGACTTCTGTCTCTCGTGCTTCCTCCTCCGTTTCACCCGGGAAACCAACGAGCACGTCCGTCGAGACTGCCAAATTGGGAATCAAAGACTGAAGCCGTTTGATCAGGGACTGATAGTCCTGAGCGGTGTAACGACGGTTCATTCTTTGCAGAACGGTATCGGAGCCGCTCTGAAGCGGGATATGAAAGTGAGGCGCGAGTTTTTTCAACTCCGGAAGTGCTTTCAGCAGGGGCTCGCCAAAATCATTCGGTTCAATGGAACTGAGTCGGTAACGAACAAGTCCCTCGATGGTGTCCAGTTGTCGAAGCAGCTCAGCGAGCGCGTTGGGGTCGCCCCTGTCCATCCCGAATGCACCCAAGCGGATGCCACAGAGAACCACCTCAAGATGACCGTGTTCAACGAAGCCACGCACCTCTTTCAATATAGTGCCGGTATCGCGGCTGTGAGGCGTCCCACGAGTCAAAGGGATTTGGCAGTAGCTGCAAAACTGATCACAGCCGTCTTGAATCTTCACAAATGCGCGAGTGCGTCGACATGAATCTTCCGAGCAGGATTTCTCTCCGTCAGGCTCCATGATGTCGAGCGCCGCGTAGATTTGAGGTAGCAGTTGTGCTGCATCGGACGTTCCGACCACCATGTCCACGCCATCAATTGTCCTCAAATCGTCTGGTCGGACTTCCGCATAGCAGCCCGCTACAACCATCAGGGCGTTGGGGTGTTCGCGAATCAGGTGGCGAATCATCTGTCGGGACTTTCGATCCCCTTCCGCCGTCACAGAACAGGTATAGACAATACAAAGGTCGGCTGGGGATTCATCCAAACTGGTGGCATCAGAATCATCGAGAATCACGCATCCTGCTGCCCTCAACTCGGAAGCCGTCGCTTCCGCATCGCATTGATTGACCTTGCAGCCCAAGGATCGAATCACAGCCCGATGCTGGTGAAATGTCACTCTCAAAACTCCTTGCCGGACACCAGGGTGCATCTATGGGCAGATCATGCCATCCGGACGGCAGAGGGTCAACAGGCCATGGGGAGGAAATCACGCCGTGGTGGATTTCGCGAACCTCTCAACTGTTGCCACTACGGTTTGGACGTTTTCCAGTGGGATATCGTAGAAGAGATAGTCCGAGGCCGCGACGATGTGCTTGAACCCCTTTGTGGCGTCAAGGATCTTCATTGTCGCCTGCGCCACGTCGTCGGGTGTTCCCTGCAAGAGCACATCCAACCCGAGATTTCCTCTCGTACACATCTCGGGATCGAGAATCCGACGTGCTCTGGCAAGATCGGCAACATTTCCAACAGGGGGTGGAGAGAGAGTCTCGAATAGATCAATACCCATCTGGTTGTAGTAACCCATGGTCAAAAAAGGTTCTATCGGCGAACAGATATGACTGTAAACCAAGCCGCCGCATTCATGGACAGCCTGAGTGATCTTCTGGGAATCCGGAACGATGTACCGCTCGTAGAGCTCAGGTGACATCATCTCGGCACCCGGACCTCCAAGAAAGACGAAATCCGCGCCCGCTTTGAAGACCTGCCTTATCATCGCGATGTTCACATCACGTATCAGGTCACATGCGCGGCGATACTGCTCAGGATGAAGTTTCGCCAGCAACACAGCATCCACGACCGCAGGAAGTCCGAGCAGTTCAAAAGGCTGGATGTTCCATTGAACGGAGACTGCACCGTGTTTCTGGAGATTCCCAATATGAGGTTGAAGCAGCGCCCCAACATATTCTACACCTTTGGCGAAATGCTCGGCATACCAGAATACGACATCCAGATTGTCCTCGCAGGTGAGCCCAAGCCGAATTGGGGTTCCGCCAGCTCTCTTCTTCTCTCGAATCTCCATTTCGAGACGTTTGTGAGGCGTGTCGAGCCATGCCCAAGTCACCCGCATCTCATCCTGAATCTCGGTTCTTGACTGCCATCTCAGTTCTGGAACCTGCTCGCTGAATCCAGGCAGACCGATGTTGAAGAACGGACAGCATCCAACCGTCTCATAGGCTCTGATCGTGTCCTCGAGGGTTCCTTCCGAATTCCATTCCTTGCCGGCGAGTTTCACATCAAAGCCAGCGCCACAGCCGATCTGAAGGGACACAAAGGGTTCGGGCGACCCCTCCCTGACATATTTGATGAATGTCTCTCGCGCGTTCATGTCATAGAGTCTGCTGTAGATGGGAATCCAGTCTCCTCAATTTCTGACGCAACACATCATTCCTGTTCTCGTTCAAAGGGTTCAGTTCTAAACCGCTCCTCGGAGTCCTTTATCAAGACCTGAACACTTTGCTCAACGCGATCCAAATCCTCAGCGCACAGCTGACAGAGCGAAATGCCTTCCTTGAAAACCGACTCCAGTTCATTCAAGGGAAGGTCTCCTTCACTGAGCTGCTCGACAATGTCCTTCAGTCTTTGAAACCGTTCCTCAAAGGTCTGCGGTGTGCCTTCTTCGGTTTTCTTGTTCCTCGCCATTACGACTCCTCCTGAATCTTTTCCCGTGGAACGACTCGGCTGTGCAGAGAGCCTTCCCTCAGGCGTGTGCTCAGCAAAGTGCCCTCAGAAACCTGAGCGGCGCAAACGATCACTTCTCCCGTCTCTTCCACACATGTGATCGAATATCCCCGCCGAAGCACTGCAGCCGGATCCATTGCCTTGATGCCCTCTTGAAGCAGCAGGAACGCATGACGCCTTCCGTCAAGGGCTGTCTTTGACGTGTGCATCAGTCGCTCCGCTTCGTGCTGAAGTCGAACGCGTCTCGTTTCAAGCCGACGCAGCCCCTGTGTGACCAGGTGACTGACCAAATCATCCAGCCTCTGTCGCAAAACGTTCACCGATGCGACGGGACTGCATCGCAGAAGGCTCTCCTGCCACCCCGCAATTTCCTCGCGAAGTGACTCCAGTCGGCTCAGTGTCAGTTGTATGCACTGATCACTTAACAACTGGAGTTCCCTCAGCAGATCGCTGCCACCACGAGCGAGATACTCCGCCGCTGCCGTTGGAGTGGGGAGCCTGAGGTCAGCCACAAAATCCGAAATGGTGAAATCTATCTCATGACCCACTGCGGAGATCACCGGAATCTCGGACGCAAAAATGGCTCGGGCGACAACTTCTTCGTTGAATGCCCACAAGTCTTCCAATGAGCCGCCGCCACGTGTCACGACGATGACATCGGGAACTGTCCAACGGTTCAGATCAGCAAGGGCTTGTGCTATCTCTCCCGGAGCCTCGATCCCCTGAACGCGAGCTGGAGCGATCACGACACGGAAATGCGGGAAGCGACTGTCGAGGATCTTCAAGAAGTCCTGGATGGCCGCTCCTCCTGGAGAAGTCACCACGGCAATACATCTGGGTAGTGGTGGAATCGGTTTCTTGCGCGATTCGTCAAACAGACCTTCCGCCATCAGTGTTGCCTTCAGTCGCTCGAAACGCTCCTGAAGCGCACCCTTTCCGGCGGGACGAACCAGTCGCGCCACCATCTGATAGCCCCCGCGAGGGGGATAGACGCTCAGTTCACCCAGAATTCGAACCATCAAGCCGTCCTGCAGAAGATCTTTTCGTCCCGCAAGATAGGTTCGCCATATCACACATTCCAGGATGGCTTTCTCGTCTTTGAGTCGAAAATAGGCATGTCCTGAAGGAGAGATTCGGAAGTTGGACACTTCCCCTTCCACCCAGACCTCCCCGAAGGTTGTCTCCAAAAGGAGTTTGATCTCCTCAGTGAGCGCAGAGACTGAATAGACCTGAGGGTCATCTGCATTCTGCTCTATGGCTGTAAAGAGAGTATCTTCCATCACGCGCGTCCCAATACCCAGTCCTTGACTAGCGACATCGGAGTAATTTCCCTTCACCAGGCAACAGGGTCAAGCGGAAACCTTCTTCAGCCATCTCATAGCGCTCTCGGGTCAGGCAGTCTTCAAGCCGTCCCCACTCACTTGAGGTCACTTCAATGGTCATATTGCCGTTGAACACCTGCTGCACGTCCGTGTTGACGACAAAGAGGAATCCTCTCCCTGAAACGTCTCGAAACTCCTGCACATCCAGTGTCGTCGGCTTGCTCTGAATCAGACCGATTCGTGTCAGGTTGGGCAATTGCCTGGAAAGACTCTTCATCTTTGCAGTCAGATCAGCAACTTCTGCAAAATGCTCCGGCAGCACATCCAATCCGATCAGTCGTTCCGTCTGTGTGTTTGAGTTGTAGAGAAAGAAGAACAGTCCCTTGGCACCATGAGCAAGCGAGAGATGAGTCATGGCACGAATTTCTGCAGGTTTAGGGACGCGAAGGCCGCCTTCCGTGTGGGCGCATGTCTGAACGACCATCCACAGAGGCCGACCGTCAGCAAAACGGAACGCGGTATCCACACTCGGACAGAAACCACCGAAATCCCCCACAGGGCTATCTTTTCTGAGTGGGTAACAGTCGTAGACAACCATGGAAGGGTTCCACTCTTTGATCAGTTGTTCCTTGTCTCCGATACCGCAAAGGCAGGAGAAAGCCGCGCGGCGTGGATCCACTCCGCCCAGAATGCGCGTTAAAGCCTGAAGTTTCGCCGACAACGCCGCCACAGGCTCATCAATGAGCTGGTAGTAGAGAAGGGAGCGATATCCGCCTATTTGTTTGTGGACATCGCGCACCACGGAGAGCATTTTGTCCCAGTCATCGGCAGCGCAGGAGCTGTCGTGCATCAGGTCAACAAACTCCACAATCTCCAACACAATCCTGACGCCAACCTTCTGGGCTTCATCCAAAAGCCACGGACGATATTCGGGTGGTGTGTTGGGGATAACAATGATCGGAATTCCGCGATTCTTGATACGGGTGAAGTGCTCTCGGTAGTAAGTCCGAGCAGCAGCCTCACCAGCTGGAACATTGACGCTGCCCTCTGGAACATTGATCCCATGGACACGACCATCAAACCAGATTCCTATTGGAAAGCCTTTGGCAGGCTTCGCACTTTGCCAACCTTCAGGCCGCAGTCGGTTCTCTTTACAGAAAGCCCTCCACTGCTGGTCGTTCCAGGACGAGTTGCTGTCGGAGAAGGCCACACACTGCAGCAAAAGCGAGAGAGTAACAACAGAAAGGCAGATACGCATATTTCATCCTCCTCTGGGTATCTCATGTGGACGGCACAGATTCTAACCGTCATCACGTTAGTTGGCTTCAAGGGAAACTGTCAACCCGAATCGAGCTGATTCCAAGCAGACTTTTCCTTTTTTCGGTGGATCGTGGTATTCTTGTCATGGAAGATGGAGGAAGATAAGATGTCCACGTTGGAAGAGAGAGCAGCAGAACGGCGCAAACGCATGGTGGTGAACGTCGCCAGGTCTTTCGAGGAAGCAGAAGAGTGGGACACGAACTATTGGCGTCAACTTGGCCATGAGGTTCGTTTTGCAGCAGCGTGGGAAATGATCGACCAAGTCGAGGCAATTCGAGGTAACGATGTCTGTCAACCCCGACTACAAAGAGCTGCTATCAGTCTTCAACGAAGAGGGTGTTGAATATCTGGTTGTCGGCGCGCACGCGGTGATCTTCTATACAGTTCCCCGATACACGAAAGATATTGACCTCTGGGTCAATCCGACGGCTGAGAATGCGGCAAGAGTCTACCGTGCGCTTGCCAAGTTTGGCTCTCCACTTGAGGGTACAGACGTTGCATCTTTCCAGGATGCCAATTGCTTGTTTCAAATAGGTGTGGAGCCGAACCGCGCCGACGTCTTGATGGGGGTTGCCGGATTGGTATTCGAGGAAGCATGGAGCCGCAGAGCGAGGGGAAGCTACGGAGGTGTGCCCATAAATATTCTGAGCCTATCCGACCTGATCCGATCCAAAGAGGCTGTAGGACGAGCTCAGGACATGGTAGATGTGCAGCGACTTCGGAAGGCAAAGCCTCTGACAGGAGGAGAGTCCTGACATCTCGCCTTTGGGGTCTGTGGCCAGAGCTGCTCTCTTCAAAGAAGGGATGCGTTGCCACAAAGGTGGTTGTATAATGTGTCGGGTGCGTCGAGCGTAGCGGACGCACCAGTTGCATTTGAGTATCAGAAGGTGTGTCCGCTTTGCAGCAAAGCCTCCTTCGCTTGACGCATTCTGCACGCTTGACAGACAACTTTCAGGAGGTTATTCCATGAATCCATTTCGTTTTCTGTTTTCACTGACCGTGCTCTGTCTTGTTGTGCCCGTTCCTGAAGTTCGAGCCGAATCTTCGCAGCCGAGCACCCTGGACTACAGCCGACTCAAACTGGTCTGGTCTGATGAATTCGACGGAACAAGTCTGGATTCGACCAAATGGGATGTCCCCAACAAGGAACCTCGCCACGGGGGCAGTGTCTGGATGGCGGATCAGGTGAGTGTTTCCGACGGGATTTTGCGACTGGGAATCTCATTGATCACCGATCCGACGAACAGCTACAAGTGTGGTGCTGTTCGCACCAGGGCAAGATACACCACGGATCTTTTCTCTCAGACGTATGGATACTTTGAGGCTCGTTGCCAACTGCCGAAGAACGTTGGGGCTGACTACTGGGCGGCGTTCTGGATGATGGCGGGAAGAGTTACGGACGACGAACCTTCCACCAGAAACGGCAGCGAAATAGACATCATGGAGAGCTTCACCTTTGACCGAGAAGCGGCGCACCAGTTGACGCTGCATTGGAATGGCTATGGAAAGAAGCACAATTCATGGTCTCTGCCGTGCGGGAATCATCCGCAACTGTTGGACGGTGAGTATCATACTTTTGGTCTCTACTGGGACAAGAAGAAGTACATCTCGTTTGTGGATGGTGTTGAAGTGGGACGTACTGACTTTCTGAATAAGGGCTCTGACAAGGACGGCAAGGTTCCATCCAAAGGGCCCTGCCGCAAGCCTGGATATATCAAGCTGTCCTGTGAAGCGTCCACTTGGGCTGGCGGAGCAGGCTGGGAAGATCCGCTGCCGACCAGCGACGAGTTCCTGGTAGACTATGTGCGCGTCTACAGGGGACGATTGCGTTGAGGCGGCGGTGGAATTCCGTGGGGTTGCGAGGTCGAAGACGATCGAATCTCTTGTAAGGATAAGGAATGATGGAGCAGTTCACAAACAGACGAGGTTTCTTGACACAGAGCGCTCTTGCGGCGGGAACGATTGGGCTCGGTGCCTGTTCTACCACGACCAAGATGGATGCTCAACCAGCCACTGTCACCTCAGCAAGTGTGCGTGATTTTGGAGCAGTCGGAGATGGGAAGCACGATGACACCGAGGCGTTGAGAGAAGCCTTCAAAAGCATTCCGTCAGGAACAGCCGTTCATCTCCCACGGGGCGACTATGTTCTGAGCGGTGTCGTGGATATTCCTCCCACTTGCGCTCTCATGGGTGAGCCATTCGGAGCACGACTGATTGTCAGACATTACGATGCACCGGCGATTCGTGTGGCAGGCGAGACCCGCCTTTCCGATGTCGCGATTCTCTATCCTGACAATACCGACCTGGCAAATCCAAGAGAGTGTCCCGAATCGGTCTCTCTTGTCGGCAACGGTGCGGGATATGTCGAGAACATAACCTTCATCAATGCCTTCATCGGGGTGGGCACTCCGGCGGAAGGCGCCAACTGCGGTCAAAGTGTGATTCGAAAACTCAACGGCTTCGTCCATGACACGATGGTGCGAATTGACGGCAGTCTCGACATTGTGAGAATCGAAAACGTTCACTGCTTCGTCGCCATGGGTGAGGAAGAACCGAATCGCTCCTACTATCGGCAGCATCGAAAGTGCTTCCATATCAAAGGCTCTGATGGCACGCTCATTTCCAAGAGTTTCATGATCTTTGGGAAGGTCTTTCTCCTGAAAGAAGCAGGTCATCATGGATCTGGGCTCTCGACCTATCTTTCCCAATGCTGGCTTGAGGGTATGTCGGACAGAGGCATTCTTCTCAACGATGGTTCTCGAATGTCACTGGTTGGCGTGGAGCTGACCTGCGCTTATGCAAAGGCGGTGATCGAAGTCAACAACGGTGGCTTTCTGCGCGCCAGTTCCTGCTACATACGTGACTCAATGCATTCCAAGGGCATTGTGGTCAACGGTGAGTCGGCGGTCATCGTCGGTGATTGTGAGTTCTTTGGTTCTCCAGGCTTTACCGGCATTGAGATCAATTCAACAGGACGCTCAATCATTTCGAACAATTTCCTTCATCACTGCGAGGTCGGCATTCACTGCACCCAACAGGCCGACAACTACATCATCACAGGGAATCAACTGTCCATCAACAACCAACCGACCGCGATCGAAGGCGGAACACATTCGATTGTGAAGGACAATCTCTAGGAAAGACGCTGGGTGCTGGCTTGACTTCAGCCGCGCGTCGGGGTAGAAGGAGACTTGCTTGGAGTCGCGGAGACGACCTAGGTTTGGGAGCACGCATGAATCAGCTTAGGCTATTTGAAGAAGAGAGCACGAATCTGATCAGCGTCCGTGAAGCAGCCACTTGGGCTTCCGAGTACCTGCAGAGACAGATCACGATTAGCAACATATCCTATTTGATTCAGTACGGAAGAATCCACAAGTATGGCGGTTCCGGAAATCCTCTTGTTGATGTTTCGGAACTCCGCAAATACTACGACTCAGATGACAGGCAGTTGCGGTGGAAGAGCCAGCTTGGTGAGGATCTGAACTGGCGCTTATCTTTTGTGGAGTATAAAGAATCAGAGAGAACAAAGCACGTTCATAGGCTGCATCCCTATAAAGGCAAATTCATCCCTCAACTGGTGGAGTATTTCCTCGATTCCCACACAGATGAATTCAAGAAGAACCAGTACTTCCGTGCTGGCGACATTGTCTTGGATCCTTTTTGTGGCAGCGGGACAACTTTAGTTCAGGCAAATGAGCTGGGAATCCACGCGATAGGCATTGATGTATCGGCTTTCAACGCACTCATCAGCAATGTAAAAGTTGCGAGATATGACCTCCAACGCGTTGCTGAGGCCATGCAATACATGACGGGCAGGCTGAGGGAATTCCAGCGAATGCGTTCCAACAGCGCTTTTGAAGAGCATCTGCTTGCCGAACTGGCCACGTTCAACTCAAGATACTTCCCAGCCCATGTGTACAGAAAAAAGGTCAGACAAGGTGAGATTGATGAGGACCAGTATGGCATGGCACGCGAGAAAGAGTTCCTTCCTGTGTACTGGGAACTTGTGAAGCGGTATGGTCTACAGATCTCTCAGACCAATGGGGATTCCTTTTTGGGCAAGTGGTTCCTGTACCCGGTGCGAGAAGAGATAGAGTGTCTTTTCGAAGCGCTCAAAGGCATCGAGGATAAGAATGTCAAAAAAATACTGGCCGTTATCCTAAGCAGAACCGTTCGCTCCTGAGATCGGAAGA
>JAKQFZ010000087.1 GCA_029558215.1 Candidatus Omnitrophota bacterium | reverse complement strand
GCAGCGGCTGGCTTCTTGGTGGTCTTCTTGGTGGTCTTCTTGGTGCTCATGGACGTGTCCTCAGTGGCCCTCGCATTTCTGGAAGGAGAGCCTTGTTTGAGTTGTTTTTTGACGGTCGAAAGCTTGGCTGATGAGTGGGCTCGATTGTGTTTGGAAAAGTTCTTCTTCGCGTCTTCGATTCGACGCGACAGCCCTTGCAATTTTTTTCGATAAGAGGCTGCATCGGCTGTCTCGCGCCAGCCCAAAGAATCAAACCACAGAGGAGACGAAAGCACCTTGGAGACGGCTTCGTCGGCAAGGTCTAGATCCTCTGGGGAGACATCCAGTGTCTCTACAGTGGAGATGAAGTGCGGGCGCGTCTCGGTATCTCCAGGTATATGCCTGAAGTTCCGAGTGAGCGCGGCCAAGAGAATTTCAGACACAGCGGGTGTCATGAAGATCGCTTCTTCTAGCGGGCGTCCGATCTTCTCGGATTCCTTCGATGCAACCACCTTGCGAAGCCATTGCACCAATTTTGTCTTGGAGACCTTCCCAGAAGAAGCAAGGTCGTCCACGAAGTCCATTGCGCCATCAGAATCGAATGGTCCAGTACCCCACGTTCCCATGGAATCACGCTTGCCCTTTCCGACAAAAAGATGAAATTCTCCACGGTCCTGAGACTTGCGAGTTCGGTGCGGAGGAGAAGAACCGTGTCGACATGTTTGATCAATCCGTCTGGTCTTCCATGAAGATACCACGTTCTTCGACGCGCATAGCGACCAGTTTCACTTCTTTCGGAAAGAGCCTCACTTCACATTCACCATAGTTCGTCTCAATGGATGCGCCTTCTTTCACAGCAGCCTGTGTGATGCAAATGTCATCCGGCTGGACACGTAGAAAATCTTCGAATGGCGCAACAAATCCAACAATTGGAACGCAAATGCCTGGTATTTCACCAGCGCCAACATATTCATCGCCTAGCACTTTTTCCAACACTGTTTCAAACGCCCTGGCGGCATCATATCTGTTTATTGGATAAATAAATTGGTTCTCCCAATCCTTGCCCAATCCTTTCAACAAATTTCTCCACCCAGAGGATGTCAGCAATTCTGGAGAAACCAGCGATTCGTCCACCAAGATCGCATTCAAGAGAGACTTCAAAAACGATTCCGTGTCTTCATTGTAATCAACCATGCTGCACGATTCTTCGTCCAAGCCAAATACATTCATCATGGCGAATTCCCATCCACTACAGTCTGGGAAATCCAACCAATCGAACATGGTCGACAACAAGTCTCGAATTGAAATTTGATCGTGGCAAGCACGACTCATGGTTCGAATCGCATGGAGCAACGTTTTTGCCCGATCCAATTCAAGGATGAATGATATTTTGTTGGGTGCGTCCTGGGGACCACCACTGAGCCCAACGATACCTTCGCTCCGCAGCTCTAGACGACTTCTGTATTGCCACGATTTTTGTAGCCTTGCTGCGTGACTCGTGACGTGAAAGAATCCGAGTTCTGGATCAGAAAAATCGAGTGGTAGATGGATCTTTTCCTGAAAATTCCTTGGGTGAAGAAACCAAGTTGACATACTCAATGAGTAACATACTCATGAGCGTGTATCCCTAAATTAAAAACACAAGCGCAATGGATTCGTCCATTCTAAAGGCATGATGCATACCCTGTGCAGACCGACCATTTCGCCATTCATGCTGGAACGACCGATTTTGATCTTGGCAGAACAACCGTCGAACGACGACAAGACCAACCTTGTGGAAGACGTTGCTCAAGAGATTGTCGATGCAATCAAGCCAGCCATCGTGGCCGCGCTACCAGAGATCACCAACAAGATGGTGGATGAAGCGATCCCGAGGATCAAACAAGAGATCCCACAACTCGTGAGCGTGGCCACGAGCCATCTGCAAGAAGAGATGAAGAAGTTGCAGCCACAGCTCACAGAGATGGCCATCGCCAGCGCTCATGAAGTGCTCGCTGATGAACAAGTTCAACGAGAGGTCGCCGCGAAAACGAAGGAGATCCGAGACAACATCCGTACTGGATTTGTGGCCTCTACGCTCACCATTGTCGCTGTGATTTTGTTCGCAACTTGGTATGGTAAGCGGTGACTCTCCGCTGAATCTATGAATCCTTCAACCGGGTCCGGGTCCGGGGCCGGGGCCAACTTGCGGGCGAGCTTCTGTGGCTGGGCAAAGTTCGCAGTTGACCCTACGAACGGCACGTTTTTCAGCGAGAGAAACCTCTGGCCTGTTCACGATGTCCTTGAGCGCAGACCTGAGTTGCAATTGGAGAGTTTTGCTGATGGGGAACTCTGGAGCCAGTGGGCCGCCTCCATCGCGAGGTCCTTTGCAGAAGCAATCGCAAAGCAAAGCCTTGCTGGCTCGAAGCGCACGTTGCTCACGCAATGTGAGATTGGTCAGCCGAGACAAGTTTTTCAGTTGGCGGAGTCCAGAGGATTGGCAGAGGGTGCTCATGGCATGTTCCTTGGGATTTCGAGTTGTTCACCCTCTTCGAGTACGTCGAAGACGGGACGGTTCCGATGAATTCGGGATGCCTTGGTTGGATTGGCATTCACGAGGTCGTCTTGCGAAACTCCATAGCGAGCCGCAATGCTCATGGTGCTCTCTCCAACCTGCACAACGTGTTTCACAACCCAAGAATACGTCTTGTCCACGAGAATGTCTCGTGGAATTGGACTATACCCTCGTTTGAATCATCGAGAAGTAGGCGATGGCGAAGAAACTGGCTCTTCTTCCCATTCGTCCTCTCTGGGCATTGGTTCTTTCGCACCAGCTTGACCGCTAAGAATGCCAAGTCCAAGCAGTGTGAGGGCACCCAACCCGATAGCTCCCGCGATGATCAGGGTGTCATTCGAGTTTTTCTTCGGCTTCGACTCTTCTGTGATGGGGATGCAAGCTGAGTTGGGATCGCCATCGACAGCCCGATGAGTCCCACCAAGGCAGACACAGAACCCATCTGGATCGACTTCTTCATCCGGTCGGCACACGTTGCACTGCCATTGGCCATCAAAGAAGATCGCCGTGCTGTTGAGACCGTAGGCGTTCTGGCAAACGAGATCGCGTTCGGCTTGCGTTTGTGGAATGGACGCTGGCTTGTCCAACGCATCAGTCGGTGGGACGCAAGGAGACGTAGGATCATTTGGATCCTTGCGAACGAACCCCTGCTTGCAACGGCAGAACCCTGCTCCGTCGTACTCCTCGAAATCCATTCCACACGAACCGCAACCCCACAGTCCAGTCGCTGGGTCTCGGTACGGGAAAACGCCCGTTCCGTACGCCTCCGCACATTCGGCTGCGGTGGGAGCCGTGTTGTCCACTGGGACGCCATTCCCCTTGGGATCAGGAATACACACGCCAGGAACAATCTCAATCCGACCAGCTCCGCAAGAACCCTGGTTGGTGTTGGTTGGAACGCCCACGGGAATGCAAATCCCTGGCCCCAATTGTTGGTACCCAGCGCCACACGGTGGCTGATCTCCGCCCTGCCCAGGTGCGGCTCCAGGAGGAGCACAGAGACCATTGAACACCGTGGTCCACTGCTCAGGGCAAGGCACGGCAGGTGCCCCTCCCTGACCGCCGCTTGGAGAGGGAATGCACACCCCTGGAGCTACCTCGATGCGCCCTTCCCCGCAGCCCCCAGATTTCGAGCTGGGAACCACCCCGGGAGGCAAGCAAAGCCCAGGCGTGATCTGTGTGGATCCGTCTGGACAGCCCTTCCCGCTGGTGGTTCCTGGCTGTGCTCCAACAGGGACGCAGAGCCCTGGATAGATCTGCATCGTTCCCTCACCACAAGGAGTAGACGAAGGGGTTCCAGGCTGTTGCTTGGTTGGGTCTGGTAGGCATTGCCCGAGCACGTTGATCGTGCCCTCTGGGCAACCGCCGCTCGTCGGCTGCTGTGGAGTCGTTCCGTTGGGCAACGTGGTCGGCACACACACGCCGGGTGCAATCTGCATTTCACCAGGCTTGCATTCGGCTGGAGAAGTCTGCCCGGAAGGCGCCTTCTTCGGCACGCAACGACCCATGATCTCCATCGCATCTGGACCACATGGAGGCTTGGGGTATTGCTTCTGTTGCTGAGGATCAGGCACGCACTGCCCCATCACGGCTCGGTATCCCTCTCCACAGCCACCTTGTGGAACGGGTCCCTTCGAGCCAGGGATGCACACGCCTGGTGACAGTTGCACTTCTCCTGGCTTGCAAGGGGATGCTGTCGACGGATCCGTCAGTGGCATCATGGATGGTGCAACAAACCCAGGTGGAGGAAAGTCTTCCAGAAGAAATTGAGCAGCGACACGAGAAGGAATGACAAGAACCTCGCCCTCCTCCAATTCTGCAAACACCTGAAGGCCATTCCAGAACACAACCTCCTTGTGCAAGTTGGCCTGCACCAACTCAGCATTGCTGACGCCAATCCTATCGGCGATCTGGGAAGTCGTATCTCCTGGCTGCACGTGAACAATGGGAGGCGGTTGGTTCAACATGAGAACATGGTACACCGAAATAAGTGGGCACAGCCAAGTAAAGCTTGATAACATTCCACGGATGTCGAAGCGGATCTCTTTGCGAGAAGAACTCTACCGTGACTTGAAGAAGGAATGGGGGAAGTTCTTGGACGTGCTGAGAGCAAAAGAAAACTCGATGGCTGAGGTCGTCGACGAGAATCTTACGGAGATAGTATCTTATCTCGAAATGGCGAAGGAACTGATCGACGAACACATCGGAGAGATAGAGCAAGGAGAAGAGGCCGTAACGCTAGCCGACTCACCAGATGAGTACGCAGACCCAGACGTGTTGCGTGAGGAGATCAAACATATCTTGGACCAGGCCAATGATTTTACAAAATCATGGACTGATGATTTCGAAGGAAAAAGTGACTGTATCTACGAAGCCATTCAGGCATTCACCAGCAAATATGATTGGTCTTCCTCTGTGACTGGACCCTTTTCTTACGCACAGAGCGAGTTGTTTGGCAGCAAAGCTTCGTACCAGAATTACGATTCTTCCTCTGAAGATGTGAAAAAGTTCGAAGAACTATTCGAGAAATCTTTCGGTGCGATTGGTCCAAAACCTTGGCACGTTGTCATGCAAGTCATTGATGAGACCAACCAAGAGATATTGGAATATGCTCAAGATAGCCCATTTCAATTTATCAACGAAGATCTAGCCTACTGGCCACAAGAAAGGTCTGAGTACCGACCGATGGAGATGGTGGAGCGATATTCAAATGATCGAAGATGGATGACCAGGATCGAAGAACACAACCCACACTTGGCCTACCTCGCAGACGAACTTCATCGAATGAATATGTGGAACATGATCTTGCAGCACTCTTCAGATACGACAGGTGCCATCTACTCTTTCTTCGCCTGGTGCGCCTATTGGATTCCTAACTTTCAAGACGTGTTGCCTCTTTTTTCTTTGGAAAAAGTGCCGCTGAAAATTGAAGCAGATCTACCCGCATCAGATGAATATGTCTTGGTAAGGTTTCCTACGGAATGGCTTGGAGGAGATTGGTATTCCATGTCCTTTTACCTCCATAAAGATGAAATTCGGCCCGATTGGCAAAGCTGCGCAGGGCCATTCTCCTTGTATTTTCTCATGCAATTGAAGGAACCTCTGTCCCAAATGCCCAATGGAAATGAGTTGTTCTTGAGCCTGTTCAAAGGGTTTGAGCACATCCTCAAAGAGGAGGATAACTTCTTTTACTACCCGCTTTATCCAAGTCAAAACACCGATGTCGAACCTTCTGAGTTCGAACCCAGGTTCCCTTTCCCATTGGATGAAGACGATATTCCTACGCTGAGTCTTCTGGAGGTAGACGCGAAAGTGATTGCCTCCAGGTGGGCTCACGCGGTTGCTCTGTTGACGCGTTGGCAAGGAAATTTGAAACGCTTCTCCAAGGAGAGTGAAGTTCCAAATGTCTTCATGTTCGAAGGCAATCGCCATGTCGAATGGATCGACATCCAAGATGATTGCAAGAAACTGGGGATGACGTCTCAATTTGTGGATCTTGTCAAGTCGAACTTGCTCCAAGAATTGAAGGCCACTGGACCATTTTTCAAGGAAGCCATAGGACAGATTCGCAAGTCTTGGGAGAACGATGTTACCAACAAAAACATCATCCAATTGCTAGATAAAAGCCTTCGTAGTGCAGACCAAAAACAGTGGAAGGACATGGAGGTGTATCTCGCGATGGCCATCGCTGATTTTCATTTCCTCCATGAAGATATTGAGACTTTCATCGACATCGCAAACGATATGTTCTTTGATCCAAAAAGATATAAAGTTGTCTCGTTGGATGATTGGCTCTTGGATTACAATCTTCCACCTGTTGACAATTACAGCGTCATTCTGAATTTGACCAAAGACACTCTTATCCCTTCGACAGATGAGTTTGATTCGACTAGATTCGCCATGCGAATGGCTATCTACGTCCAACGCAAGATCAATGAACGCGAGCGCGATGTTGCTCTGGAGAATTGGGCCTCTGGATCGGATGAAGATCTAATCCGATGACATCCATGCAACGAGACACGATCTACAGGTCCGTCTTGGAGATATTCGAGGAAGACAGATCTGCTGCTTTGGACAACATCGTATCCACGCAAAAAAATATGGGCACGACAAAAGTGCCAAGCTTGTTGAAAGACATCGACATTTTTCAAGAAGAGATAGCTCGCATAAACTACCACGAAGAAAGATTCAAGTCGGCCTACAAGAGCAAGGATGGTGTTCTGGTCAATAAGTTGATTCGCGAATATGTTCCAGGTCTCATTCGTCCTTCGGGTGACTTGTTTTTGAAGCGTCCAGAAGAGATAGACAAAAGGCTCGCCTTCTTGGCTGATGAGATGTTTAGACTGTCGCTGTGGAACCAAGCCCTTAATTTTGACACCAACGCCATCTTGGAAAGATTTTATCGGTGGATTCACCATTGGATCAAGGATGTTGACTCATTGATCTTGGGTGGCATGAAGTCTGGCACACCTCTACCTATTTCGACCAAATTCCACCCACAATACGAAGTCGTTTTTTATGGCATACCAAGCAGCAATGAGTTCCATAGAATGGATCTTAGAAAGATTTTTATTTCGGATGAACATCTGGCTGCACCCACCGATTCGACACCATTTCTTTTGGAGGCAGCCAACGAATTGATCGATAACGGAATGGCGGTGTCGCAACCCTATTCCATCAAGGAACTCGCATTTTCTTGGGCATCTGACATTCGTTCCAGCCCCCAAGGCAGTTGCATCTGGGTATCATTTAGAAACATTTTCTTCAACCTTGACTACAACTCTAAAGCAACTACTCTCGATGAGTTCTGCGGACCTCTAAATATTTTTCAATGGATTGAGAAACATTCCATACCATCACCACTGTTTTTTCATCTACTGTTTATCTTCTTGGAAGAGACAAACCCATAAGAGGACAATCATGGACACCTCTCAAGCCAACCCAAAGCGACAAACTGTTCCTGATTTTTTGAACCAGATTTCTTCTGATCTTCAGTCTGCACAGCTCTCTACGTTGGCCATACAAAATAATTTGGCGTCGCCAACTAGCTGGACGTTCACAAACAATTTTCCAAGCAACAAGACCGTCAACACGGTTCCAGCCCAGACAAGGAAATTTTTTCTAGATCTCGTTCAAGACCCCAATGACATCTATTTTGTCGAAAAATTGCTGAACCAATTCGATGAAGCCACGCAAAGCTATCGACCAGAACTATTGGCAATGGCTGCCAATAATTTGGAAAAAATTTATGACATAGGCCATGTCGACAAGTCAAAACGTGAAAGTATCTCAAAATGGTATGCCATCGAAAGTTACATTGAGCATGTGAGAGAAATCGCACGTGACTTGCTGAAGGCAGAGCATTCCTTGCGATTCGCAATCGAGGAAAATATTGCTCTGCTTTCAAAGATGCAGTCTCTTTTTGTTACGATCATGGATCAATACGCTTCGGGAAAAGAAATCGAATCAATCCTTCTTGGTGAGCTTCGTTACCACTCCGTCTTTTTGAAAGGTATCGTTCCTGCGCATTACAAGGCTACCATTGATAATTTGAGGAAAAACATTGAAAAGTTGCCGACCATTTCCAATGAAGGAATCGAGCGCAACGAACCCATTTGGGGCAGTTGTCTCGCTGACATCTTGCATGGCCTGGAGATGTGGGAACCTATTGATCCTAACGAAGAAAATCTTTTCTACAACAACGACACTCGACTTGCTTATCTGAGAAAATTTGTAGAGTATTGGCTCGTCGACGCAGAAGCTATCTTGACGATCTTGTGGATCAATCAAGAACCTCTCCCCATCTCTTCTTATGAACAAGACTGGATTGAGCTACCTCTTGGAAAGCCAATGTTGGCTGCTCGACACACCTCGATCACTCGGGTATTTGTTGATCCACAATTCATTCGTCCAGACTGGGAGGATGTTGTTGGCCCTTTCTTTGAAGACGCTGCAAAATATCTAATGGACCGTGTTGAGTGGGCCATCTCTTCAAAAAAAGTGCTGAGTAGCAAACATCCTTATCAACAAAAAGCACTGAAACTTTTGCTGAATACACACGGCAAGGAGATTCGATCCATGATCGACCTCGGCCATGTATTGGCTGTGTTGACAGTCATTGGTGCCGTTGTATCCAGAAATCCTTTCGACGATATCGACCAGATCAAGGGGATCTATTTTGTCGAAAAATATCAGACAAACTACATCGTTTCGATGAGTGGAATATCTTCGATCAGTGTCTTGTTCTCGTTTGAGCCAGAGGATCTGGAATCATTGCTCGAAAGATCCTTGGCACAATTGAAAGAGATCCTCTCGAACTAGCTCCTGCTCACCACATTCCGCGTGGCTTCTTGATCTCTTTCACGCGTGCTTTCCAAGAGAGTTCGGCGGCCCTCTTGATTTGAGGATCTCGCTCGTATTGTACCATCTGGCTGAGTACTCTCGTCTCCGTCTTTGGGTTCTGTGTCACTGCAAGTCGAACCTCACGAACAGGATCTTCCGACAAAGTTGCCAATACCAATTTTGGCGTCGTCTCGTTGGATGCCACGACTACGCGCACGGAAGGCTCTGCATCGGATGCCAAGCTTTGCATCACTTCCAGAGGCGTGACTTCATTTCGGGCCACAGCCTCTCTGATCTTTGGATCTGTATCTCTCGACAACTCTTCAAGAGCGTCATCTGGAGTACTTTCTTGCTCCGCGATCAAGGATCGAACCATGGGCGATGGATCTCTCACCATCTCCAAAAATCGTCCCGCAATCACATCCTCATGATTGCTTGAGAAATTTTTCAATTCCTCTATGGCCCACATCCGTTCAGACGCATCTGAGCTGTTCAGTACGGCCAAGATCCGCTTGACTCGATCAGTCGTCGTGTATGGACTATGACCATAGCGATCTCGCTCCCCCAGCATCTTGGCAGCAGACTCGTAGTCTCGGCTTGGATTTGACTGATAGGACTTGTCTCGCAAGATCCAATAAGATCCGCCCAAAACCAACGCCGCAGCGCCAAGTAGCCACCAGACTGTCGACGAAGATGAGTTTGCCTGAGCACTCGTCGCAGACTCTTCCAATACCCAAACACCTCCGTCTTCGTCTCTCAGATGATCCAATTCCATAGCGCCATCTTGCCCCAGTGTTCGCCCGATAACAAGTACGCTTGGTTTATTCTTTTCTTGCGTGATAAGCTATTGTCATGGCGAAATTCCGCAAACCAATCCCGATCGGTGCGAACAAAAATAGCGCGCCAATCCCAAGCAAGTCGTCTTCTCCTTCGAACCACGTTGTTCCAAAAAAACAAGTTCATGGTCTGAACGTTTTCGAGAACACTCCACCAGCAGCGCCCAACATTGTCCGTCCCTTGGCTCGCAATTGCGCTTGCCCAGCAACGCCTCCAACCACGGTGCCCACTCAGCCCCCACCGTCTGGTGGCGGTAGCTCCTCTGGCGGTGGCGGTAGCTCCTCTGGCGGTGGCGGTAGCTCCTCTGGCGGTGGCGGTAGCTCCT
>JAKQFZ010000081.1 GCA_029558215.1 Candidatus Omnitrophota bacterium | reverse complement strand
TCGGACAGGCTCAGGAATTTTTATCTACGCGCAGACCCGATGTCGCCATAGTTGACCTGATTCTTCCCGATGGAAAGGGGACAGACTTGCTTGGCGGTCAGACCAAGCTTCCCGATTTCCCAGTCATCATGGTAAGCAGCCAGGGAGACGAGATCGCCGCTGCCGCGGCAATTAAGCAGGGTGCATGGGATTATCTCGTGAAATCCCGAGAATCTCTTCTGGGTATGCCCCGCACCGTGGAACGGGTTTGTCGCGAATGGAACCACGTTCAGCAACGCGAACGAGCCGAGAAGCGTCTGCGAACTTCAGAGGCCATCTTTCGTCGAGTTATCGAGAGTGCATCAGGCGTTCCGTATCGGCTTCGACTCAGTGACGCGACCTACGAGTTTGTTGGGGAAGGCATCGAAGCACTTCTGGGTATCCCGCATGACCGTTTCACCTATCAGGCTCTCAAGGCCTGTATTCAGGAGATTGTGATTCTGGATCCCAAAGCACCGCGCAATCTCTCGGAATATGGGAAAGCCTTTCTCCGAGGGGATACGCCCTGTTTTCGTGTGGATTTGCGCGTACTCAGACCCAATGGCACGGAACGTTGGTTGAGCGACACGGCGGTTCCCTTCCGAGACCCCGAAACAGGGGAGATCATCGCTTCTCTGGGCATTCTTCAGGACGTCACCTACCGCAAACAGACAGAAGCCGCGCTTAGAGACTCTGAACTGCGATTTGCCGAAGTCTTGAGCTTTCTGCCAGACGCGACTCTGGTTATTGATCATCAAGGTACCGTGATCGCCTGGAATCACGCCATGGAGGAGCTCACAGGCGTCTCGGAAGAAGACATCTTGGGAAGAGGTGATTTTGAGTACGCGATCCCCTTCTATGGCCACAGAAGGCCGCTGCTTGTTGACTTGGTGAATCTCTCGCTCCATGACACAAGGGAACTCTATTCCTCGATCCGCCGCGAGGGGGAAACCTTGATCGCCGAGACCTATGCTCCGTCTCTGAAAGGCGGATGTCATCTTTGGTGCAAAGCAACACCCCTCTATGACTCAACAGGCCAGACGATCGGCGCTATAGAATCAGTAAGGGATGTCACAGACGCGTTGACCGCAAAAGAAGCACTCCAGGATTCCGAAGAGAAATACAGAACCCTCGTGGAGAACGTCAACGATGGTATCGCGATCAACCAGGCAGGGAAGTTCATCTACTTCAATGAGCAGTTCGCCTCCATGTTAGGCTACACACAAGACGAACTTCTGATGAAAGACTACCGTGAGATATTCACTCAGGAAGGCCTTGATCTTCTAGAGAAACGCCAAGAACAAAGAAACATGGGACGAGTCGTGCCGAACCGATACGAGACCAAGATGCTGCGCAAGGATGGCACCGAGATCGACGTTGAAGCCAATGTCAAAATCATCAACTACAAGGGAGAGTCCACAACGTTCGCCGTTTGTCGCGATGTCACACAGCGCAAGAAGTTCGAGGCGCAGATTCAGCAGTCTCAGAAGATGGAGAGCCTGGGAGTGCTCGCTGGTGGAATCGCCCACGATTTCAACAACCTTCTGGTGGGTATCCTTGGAAATGCCAGCCTCTCCCTGAAGGAAATACCAACGCATTCCCCTGCTCGCCGTTGTTTGGAACAGATTGAGCGTTCTGCGCAACGCGCCGCCGATCTGACCAACCAGTTGCTGGCGTATTCGGGAAGAGGCCAGATCGCCTTGGAATTGGTCAATTTGACCGAACTGGTCGAAGAGATGATTGGCCTTCTGGAAATGTCGATCTCCAAGCAGGCCGTCTTGCATCACAGTTTTGCGCGTGAGATGCCATCCGTCGAGGGTGATGCGACTCAGCTGCGCCAGATCGTCATGAACCTGATAACCAATGCATCAGAAGCGCTGGGTGACCGCCCTGGTATCATATCACTCAGGACGGGTACACAGGATTGGGTGCCCGTTGGCGCAGACGAGTTTCAGCTCGGTCAGGACATCCCGGAAGGCAGATATGCGTTTCTTGAGGTGTCAGATTCAGGCTGCGGTATGGACACAGAGATGATCCACAGGATATTCGATCCCTTCTTCACGACAAAGTTTGCGGGACGCGGTCTGGGACTTGCGTCGGTGCTGGGTATCGTCAGAAGTCACGGTGGTGCCTTGAGACTCACAACACAACCCGGCCGAGGTTCAACCTTTCGGGTCTTGCTCCCTTGTTCCAAAGAGGTCTCTATCTCAACGAAAGACAAACGAAGGGACATTGGCAACTGGAAGGGCAATGGCACTGTCCTGGTGATTGATGATGAAGAGATCGTTCGTCTGCTGGCAGAGCAGGCGCTGGGCAGATCTGGATTCCGATCGCTGCTCGCTGGAGACGGCGCGGAGGGAGTCCAGATGTTTTTGGATCAAGGCGATGAGATTGTGGCGGTCGTCCTGGATTTGACAATGCCCGGAATCAGTGGCAAGGAAACTGCACAGAGGATTCTTCAGATCGACAAGAATGCTCGGATCATCCTCTCCAGTGGATACACAGAACATGAAGTCTTGAATGAACTCAAGGGGCTGCCAATCGCGAGTTTCATCCAAAAGCCCTACCGCTCTGATGAACTCGTCCTGACTCTGAAGAGTGTATTGGAACAGGAGACATCGTGGACAGGAGAGAACGCATGAACAGCGGCGATACCCTAACTGAATCCCGACGCAAGACCAAGCGCTTTGGCACCATCGCCAACCTTTGGCCTCTTTGCCTTGTCAATCTTCTTGGGTCTGTTTGTTGGGCGGGAAATGCCGCCACATCAAACTACTTCGCTGTTCAGGGACCTCTCTATGACGGCCGTCCATTGCCTGATTCAGCCATCCCCCGACTGCAACAATTGCATGGACTGGGAACTCTTGCCGATTTTTCTTTCTACTACTATCGCAATCGAAGCCCGCGAGGTTTGGCCAGGGAAATCAAAGCGAGAGGGTTCAGCTGGCTCTGTGGCTACTCGTCCAGAACCACTCCTGAACTGGTCGAGGCCTTCCATGATGAAGGCATGGCTTTTGTGCTGTTTCTCTGGGGAACGATCATCTACAGTCCGGGAACACTTTCACCACCGCCTCCTGATTCGGGAAAACAGGTTTTCGTCGGTGGCGCTCAGGCTCCCGACGCCAATCCCGTCTTCTACTGCCCCAACAGCCAGGAGTATGTCGAATGGTATCGAAAGATGGTGCATGACCAGGTACATCGAGTGCCAGCCGACATGATAATGATGACGGAGAGTTTTCTGGGTGAATGGGGAGGACCGGACGCGACAACCTATGGATGCTTTTGTGACTCTTGTCGTTCGCGTTTCCTTCAGGTCTATCCAGAGGAAACAAATCTTCCCGACTTCCAGAATCCAGCAAGCCCCAGGTATTGGAAAACAAACAGGGTACTCTATGAAAAGTGGATCACTTTCCGTGCCGATTCGGTCAAGAAATTTCAGCAGGCCACCTACGATGCTGTCATCCAGGAACTCCCCAACGTTGCCATCGCCGGAAATATGCTTGCGATAGACGATCCACAGGGTATCTCGAAGGTTCGGGAGTACAATGCACAGGATGTGAATCTTCTGGCGAACGCAATGCCGTGGGACTTCTTCTACCTTCAGGCTCATTTCCCAGACTGGTTGAAAATATCCCTGGATGCAGAACAACACATCCGCAGTTATGTTCCCTTCCTCACAGCGATCCGCAGCAATGCCCCCAAACTGAGAGTTGGTGTCACAACCGATTCAGGCTCCAATATGGGAATGAGGCGTTCTCTCGCGTGGCTTCACGCTTGTGCCTTGGCTGCAAAGCAAGATGGATTCTCCTCCTTTGCTCCCTACGAGTACAGCATCAGCCGATTCATCTACGAGGAGCCACCTACGGTTATCGGGATCAAGCCGGACGGTGCGGGCAAAAAGTTGGAAGTCATTTTCTCAAAGAGAGTGGATTCCTCGACAGCACAAAACACTTCAAACTACACACTCGATTCAGGATCAAATCCCAGCCAAGTCCAATTCGACGGTGGCAACATTGCCACGCTGATTTTTGAAAGCTGGCAAAGAAATAGGAATGCTTCAATTCGCATCGTGAATGTGAAAGACGACTGGGCAGGATTCTGGTTTAAGTCTCATGCAGGAAGCGGTGTCCAATTTCAGGCCAATACAATCAGTCCAAACACAGTACTGGACTTCTACATTCCGTAGTCCTCGGCGAGAAAACTCACACTGCTGGTAGTTCTTCCGGACGGCACTTCATCATGAGAATCTCATCTACACCCTTGATGACAAGATCTGGAAGCACTCCGACCGATTTGTATCCAAGCAGTTCGTAGAGTCTTCTTGCCCCTGTGTTGAAGTGGCTCACGAGCAGAAAGATTCTGTCCGCTTCCCCAAAACCGATCTCTTCAAAGAAGGAAAGCAACCTGTTGCCAACTCCCTGCCCTCTACATGCCTCATTCACCGCAATGAGCATCAGGTAGGGAAAGCGACAAAATGCACCCCTGAGTGCAACACGGATAAATCCCAGGCAGTGGTTTTGCGGGTCTACTGCCACAAAAACCTCTCCGCTGTCCATAGCACGCGTCAACGTATTCCTCATCTTGTCTTCTGACATGCCGTAGACGCGACCGATCTCCGAATGGATCACAGCACTGACACAGTCATGAATGTGACTGGATTCCGCCCTGACGATCGAGATATTCACGAATTCCTCCCTATCACCCCAACTGAGTCATGGTTGAGACATCTGCGCAGAGTGCAACGTACTATAGACAGGTTGACTACCACCCAGTTGACTGCGGATCAGATGCACAGCACACACCTTCGTCGTGCCAAGCACTGCTTCGCGAAGACTTCCAGGAATGGCTCCTGGCGCTCGGTTGTCTCTGCATCTGCCCAAGGTCAGATGAGGATGGAATCTGCCCTTCTCAAGGGGAATGTTCAGACGACGCACCCCATCCTGGATCTCCTTCTGAAGAGCGCACAATTCGGAAGAACCCTCAAGAAGACCCACCCAATAGACCCTCGGCGATTTCTCATTTGGGAAAGCACCGAGTCCACCTATCCTGATCTCGAACACCTGACGCCTCGAAGTGACTTCATCCAGAACCTCAGACAGTGGAGAAACAAGACTCCCCTCAACCTCACCCAGAAAGACCAGAGTCAGGTGCATATTCTCAGGCTGAACCCAACGCAGACTGAAACCGGAACGTTGCAGCGCTGACTGAACCTCTCGAACCTTCTGCTTGATCTCTCCTGGAACTTCAACGGCGATGAACGTTCTCATGCTTATCTCCTGCCTTCAGGGAAGCTGGCTCCCTGCGCTTTTCGCAGAAGCAAATCTATCTGCCGAATGAGATCGTGAGGATGCTTGATCTCTCGACGACGCCCGCTGGAATCGGAAGCATCCGCAGGAGCCTGGCTGCCATTGCAGCGTCCCTCGGATAAGAGCAGAATCGGTATGCGCTCCAGGACAGAATCCGCTTTCATGGCTGACAGCACACTCTGGTCGTCCTGCACACTCCCAAATGACGTATTGAGTATAAGCAGATTCGGTTGCCTGGAGCGGGCTTCCGCCACGCAAGTATCGGCGTCCGAAGCCGCAAACACTTCGAAGTCGTCGCTTTCGAGAATGACAGTCAGGGCGGTGAGACGTGCTCTGTCACTGTCAGCCACCAGAATCCTCTTCTTTCTTTCACGGTTCATGAGATTGATCCTCGACTCCCATTCGGATAGCGTGCCTTCTCACCAGACTCCTTCTCTGAAAAGCAGAGAGTTTCGCGACACCGATACGCCTTCTTTTGTGATGAATACAAGCACATTTCTCAGTCATTGCGCAACAGAGCAAGAAGCGAACACTCTACTCGTTCCCCTGCTCTCCATCAGTCCTTCTGGCAGCAAGGTCTCTCAGACTTTGCTCGATTGATCGACGCTTTGCTGGATCTCGACACAGAGACAAAGCAGCACGGTAACTGGCCTCCGCCTCGTGCCACTGTCCCTGAAGAGATTGAATGTCAGCAAGCATGGTGTATGGAACAGCCGATTCCTCAGCTGCGGGTTTCATCGCGATCGCTCGAGTATAGTGCTCTTTGGCTTCGTTGAATCGTTGCTGCGTCGCCAGAACACTCGCCAGATTCCTGTGTGCCTCAGCAATCTCCGGATCGCTGGGCTTGAGATCGATCGCGATCCTGTAATGGGACTCTGCATCATGAAACTGATTCTCAGACCAAAGGAGATTGGCAAGGTTGATGTGTGCCCAGGCAGATTCCGGATCACCGCAGCGAAGCGCAATGGCTCTCTCGAAATGCACCCGAGCCTCTTCGCGACGACCTTTCTGCTGAAGCAGTCGAGCAAGGTTGTTATGAGTGTCGGCAGTGGCAGAGTGTTCAGGACGAAGAGCAATGGCCTTTTCATAATGATCGACAGCAGCCTCAAGTTCGCCTCTGTTGGAAAAGACAAGAGCCAGATTGTAGTGGATATCGGGACTGTGCGGATCAATACTCAAAGCCTTCTTGAACGTCTCGACAGCCTTGTCAGACTGATTCGACACCGAGTAGTAGATGCCCAACTGGTTATGAGCAACCAGACTGTTCGGATTTCCTCTCAGGCAGTGTTTGAACAAAGTCTCCATGTTGTGATACTGCGAAGCGTGATGCCAGGTCAGCGGGACGCAGAGAACAATCGCGCATCCAAGCGTCAGATGTTGCGCCGTGTGCCGTCGTCTTTCATCAAGGCCTCGCAGAAACCGCCAAATGACAGCAGACAACAAAGCAAACAAACCGGCTGACGCCAGATAGCCGTATCTCAAAGCAACATAGGAGTATTCATGCAAAGGAAAAGGGATTAGACCCAAGGTTGGACTGAGCGTCAGTCCAAAGAACGCCATCGCAGCAAAAGAGCCTCTGCCGATCCTTCGCCGAGCAATAAACAGTCCAATCAGCAACATACCGGCCAATAGGGGGAACAGGTATTGCGTATACGCATGGGGCTCAACTGGCCATTTCGGGTAGATCGGAATGAGATTGGATGGCCAGACTGTCTTAGCGACATAAAACCAGAAGGAACGGCCGGCAATGATCAGCCTCTCGGCTACGGTGGTGTACGGAATGAGATTCTCCTGCCGTCTCGTAAGCCATAGACCCAGGAAACCAAATACTCCGGAGACGACAAAGAACGGGATCAGACTGGCGAGAAGATGGATATTGGACTGCCTGGGAGTCCCTGGGTATGCTGCAGAATCAGAGTCTGCAGGAAGTCTCCCCTTCCACCAAAACCACACAATGAAGAACACTGGCAAGGTTAGCGCAACGGACTTGCTCAACATGGCACAGAGGAAAAACAGCACGGAAAGCGCCAGAGGGCGCCAACACCGCCTGTGGTGGAAGACAATATAGAATCTAAAACTGGCGAGCGAGAAAAGTGCAGAAAGCAGATCCTTTCTTTCAATGACCCAAGCAACCGATTCAGCGCGCGTCGGGTGCAAGGCAAACAAAAGTGCAGCAAGAACAGCTCCCGGAACCTGGAGAAGCGCAAGAAGATGCCAGACAAGAAGAGAGTTGGCACTGTGAATCGCCACGTTTGCGAGATGATATCCCAGCGGATGGACTCCCCAGATTCTTCTTTCGATCCAGAAGGTCGAATACGTCAGTGGCCAGTATCCCGATTCAGAGCGCATGACCGAGTGCTGTGGCGCAAACCAAAGACTCCTCAGACCTTCGAGCGTCGGAAAGTCACCCTCTGAAGAAAACCGATCATCATCCCAAACAAACTCAGCCTGAAAGACAGGAAGATACGCAACGAAGATGAGTACAACCAGAAGAGTCCTTCCCGAAAGGATGAAAGATCGCGCGGAGAGCCACAGTGAATGATCGGATCGTGACGTCGCTATAGCATCCGCCACACATCTGAGTGTTGTGTCTCTTGCTCTCGGAACTGACCTGGACTTCCTTCGGGACATCTTGCCTTCCCAACATGATCTCGATCAATTTGGCGAAAACGACAGGAGATCGTTCTCACCAGTTCATTCAAACACAGAACGAGGCAAGTGCGCAAGGGATGATGACTACAGAATCAAGTGAGTAAATCCTTCTGAAGCCTGTCGGTTCGTGTTATTCTTCCATTCAGTTTGAGGCAGGCTAACGCCTTGGGGCGCATGGGCTATGTACATCACTGTGCAGTGCCTGCTCGTGAGAGAAACCTTATTCTCCGGAATCTGGTTTCTGAGAACAAGGAGTCCACCAGGTGATCAAGTACGAAGCTCGGCAGGAACGTTTCCGAAGATGGATGGGGAGAGAGCATTTTGACGGCTTTCTCATTACCAATCTGACCAATGTCCGATACCTCTGCGGTTTTACCGGCTCCAACGGCACGATATTGATGACTCAAGAAGAAGGGATCTTTCTGACAGATGGGCGGTACCGTTTTCAGGCCGCCGATGAAGTTCAGGGATTGCCTGTGAAGTTTGCGGTGGGAAAAAGCCTTCCGAGGCAGTTGAAGCCTCTTATCCCCGCTCGAATCCCCTTTCGACTCGGCTTCGAGTCAGATGTGGTGACAGTCGTTCAGCATGGATTTCTCCTGCAGGAACTTCGTTCAAACGTCGTTCTGGAACCAACGCACAGCGCTGTTCAGAAACTCCGACTCTATAAGGACTCAGACGAGATCAGAATGATCCGAAAAGCCGCTGGAACGACCCTGTCAATCTTCGAGGAAGTTCTTGATACACTCCAACCAGGGATGACCGAGAAACAGGTGCAGCGCCTGATTCGTTCTCTGATGGAAGACGCGGGAACAGATGGAGAAGCCTTTGAGACAATCGTTCTCTTCGGCAAGAGAACGTGTCTCGTTCACGGAAAACCCAGTGAATACAGCCTTCGTGAAGGGGATTTGGTCTTGATGGACTTCGGCGCACGCTATGGCGGCTACTGTTCCGATTTCACCAGAACCTTCTGCTATGGCAAACCGTCTCAGAAGATTCTGAAGTCTTTCGAGGCAGTTCAAGATGCTCTGAACAGGGCTTCCGCCAAAGCGAAAGCCGGTGCTAACGTATGCGACCTTGAACAAACGGTACGCAGATATTTTCGACGAATAGGACGGGATCGGGAGTATTTGCATGCGCTCGGCCATGGCGTCGGCCTCGAGATTCACGAAGCACCACGCCTCAATGCCCAGTCCAACTCAGCGCTTGCTCCAGGTATGGTTATCACAATCGAACCTGGTCTCTATGGTCGCCAGTGGGGTGGAATCCGTCTGGAGAATCTCTATCTTGTCAGGAAAGATGGAGTCGAAAACCTGACTCCTCATCCGTTCTTTCCCAGTCTCTGACAGTGTCCTGTCAACAGGGACGGGTTGTTGACAACCCTACTCAAAGCGAGTGTTGTTGCGGACAAACTCGAGCATATAGGCACGTCCACGGGTCTGCTCCATCTGCTTGAGTTTTCGATATCCTTCGCCGTAATCGTCGGGACGTTTCTCGATTCGTTCCAAGACAGACTCGTATCCCATTGCCTTCAGCACCAAAGATGCGACCCATTCAGCAAAGCCTTCGCAAAGAATCAGATCTTGATTTCTCGGACAGTTCTCCGCCTGCCAGGCGTGACCATATTCATGTGCCAAGGTTTCGTAGACCAGAGATTCAGGCAAGGCGTAAAGGATGTAGACCGTATAGGTATCGTTGTCCAGTTCAAACGCCCCAAGTTCTCGTGCACCCGTCGGGGACTGAACCAGTTGCCGAAGGCGATTCCGATCCACCTCCTGCAGAGCGATATCGTGCTTGACTTTGAAACCACTTCGGGAGAGATAGGTCTTGACCCACTTCCAGATCCGCTCCAACTGTTCTTGCCGTACGACAGCGGTATCCTGACAGCGGGCACAGATTTTTCGCCCATCCACCAGATCCAGGCCTTCATTGCCGACAGGAAGACCGCAGCTGTAGCACTTTCCAGTCCTGGCCTGACAGTCCGGACAGAAAACAAGTTCAGAAAGTTCATATCTGTAGAAAGTGGAGAGGATGGTCTTTCCACAGCCGGCGCAATGCGCCACGCTATCGAGACACTGTCGGCAAAGCCTTGTTCCATCTTTCTGTGGCGGAAGGTTCTTTTGTTCACCCGAGAGAGGCTTGTTGCAGCGTGCACATCGCTGGAGATGGGAGAAACAGCTGGCACAGAAAGTCTGGTTGGTCTCGGAGAGCGTGAAATACTTGTTCTGGATCAGACAACCGCACTCGGCGCAAGTGCTTGCATTCCGGGCGCACTGAGGGCATACGATCTCCCCGGCAATTCGCCGCGAAACACCCGACGCGAGAGGAAGACGACAAAGCGCACAATGATCAGAGGAAAGATCGCACGCCATGCAGCAATTCATCTGCCCTCGCTGCGTCTGGTACACGCGATACTGCCCACGAATGTTCTCTCCACAGAGATCACACGTTACCGCATAGGCGGAAACGGCAAGAAAAAGCAGACCGAAGAAAAGCAAAAAGAGTCGGATCGCAAAAAGCGATCGAAGGAACAAGTTGCTTCTGCATTTACTCAAGTCAATCCCTCGTCAGTCGGAGCGTTCAAATCACTCCATTGGATACAAAACGAATTCAGAAAGTCCTCAGTAACAGTTGGGTGGCAGACTCTTGGGACTGTTGCTGTGCAATATCTGTCTCTTCCCCCCCGCCTGCTCCCTCTCTCTTGCACCCAATAGATCAAGAACAAAGATGACTCGACTGAGCCCCGCGTGGATGCTAAGGCTTGTTCCCCTCATTGACAATCATCCTTCCTTCAGGCTCCGGCTCGTTTGGATCCGTGATCCTCGCTCCAGCAGGCAATGGCACTTCGCCTTGCAGAAGAGGGTCGTTGGTGCGGGTCATCCAATCCTGGAGTCTGGTGCGTAAGTCATCCAAGACCGATTTGTGACCTGTGTCGTCCGCGAGGTTTCTGAACTCATGCGGATCGAGCCGAAGGTCATATAGTTGTTCTCGTACCTGTTCGAATCTGCCGAATCCTGCTTCAAGCAGAACGGACTTTGTCGGACTCGCGTCAATGTTTGGTCGAGTCAATTCTGTGCGCGACCCGAAACGCCTGATGTACTTGTAACGCGTTGTGCGGATGGATCGCTGAGGCTCGTAAGACGCATGGAAGGTCACCTCGCCAAAAACCTCGTCGTTGATCTCGTGCTGCGGATCGTCCAGCAATGGAAGCAGAGACTTCCCTTCCAACCAGTTGGGTGGTTCTAGACTCAGTAGTTCGCACAGTGTTGGAAAGACATCGATCTGTGAGACCAGAGCGTCGCACACGATGCCGGGCTGAATCCGCTCAGGCCATCGGACAATGAGCATGACCCCCATGCCTGCATCGGTAAGGTTGCATTTCATACGCGGAAAGGCGATACCGTGATCTGTTGTACACAGAATGATTGTGCTGTCCATCAAACCACTGCGCTTGAGAGCACTCAATACGACGCCCATGCCGTTGTCGAGGTTCTTGACGGATTTGCGATAGGCAGCCCAGTCTGATCGAGTTTCTGGGAGATCAGGAACACAAGAGGGCACCTGGATATACTTGGTGTCGTCTTGGGGTTCGAGTGCAGGATACGGACGATGCGTATCCGTAAAACCGACTGAAAGAAAGAAGGGCTGCTGAGGCTTGCTATCGAGGAACTCCTCAGCGAAAGCGCTGGCAGTACCCTCACCGACTGACGGCCGTGGAATCCGCCAATGAATCGTATCGTAGCCACTCGCCCTTGGATTGTCCGTCTCATGCTGAACACCGCAGAGATGCGCCGTATAGCCGGCTTTCTTGAGAAAGTTGACCAGATGCTTGTCTTCCTGCATACGAAAACCCCGATGCGCCAGGCCGAGGATGCCACAACTGTGCGGTGACGAACCACTCAGCAAACCTGCACGGCTTGGAGAACAGGTGGGGGCCGCACAGAACGCATTGCGAAACAGGATACCCTCATTCGCAAGAGCATGGATGTTTGGGGTGTCCACAGCATAACCATACGGGCTGACGCATCGCCCTGTATCGTGAGAGTGAATGTAGAGAATGTTTGGCCTGTTCATTTTGTCCCTCCGAAAAGAGAATTCCACACTGCCTTGACAAAGTCAAACAGTCGGTCATAAAGTCGAATCTATTGGGTATCGCATCGGATAGATCTCAAGGACATTGGGTGCGGCTCTCATATTCAGAGCCTCTGGCCTGCTCGAAGGTGGACAAATGAACAGAGAAACGACACGAAGGGACTTTATGAAACACAGTGCACTGGCTGGTCTCGGCCTGGCTGCCACCGGATGCAACCGAACGCAGATCGCGAAGACCACCAGCACAGACAGAGGACGGCCAAACTTTGTCTTTGTGATGACAGACGACCAGGCATGGAATACGATGAGTTGTGCCGGGCATCCGATCGTGAAGACACCAAACATGGATCGTCTGGCTGCAGAAGGTGTCTACTTCGAGAACGCCTTTGTGACCACATCGCTCTGTTCTCCAAGTCGAGCCAGTTTCCTGAGTGGTGTTCACGCTCACATCCATGGCGTTGTGGGCAATGGGATAATGGAACTCCCTCCCGAGATTTCGAGTTATCCTGCACTTCTGCAGAGATCGGGATATGAGACAGCGTTCATCGGAAAGTGGCATCAGAATACCGATAAGAATCCAAACCCTCGGCCAGGATTTGATTACTGGTTGAGTTTTCGCGGCCAAGGCGTCTATGAGAACCCCATGCTCAACCTGAATGGCGAGGACTTTCGACAGGAAGGTTTCATGACGGACATTCTGACAGACTACGCGGTTCAATGGCTTCAGCAGCCTCGTTCCAAACCGTTCTCCCTCTGCCTGTGGCACAAGGCAGTGCATCAACCCTTCACGGCAGCGCCACGCCACAAGGGAGTCTACGCAAACGCAGTTCTGCCCGAGCCTCAGAACTTCCGTGATGAGTATGCCGACAAGCCAGAATGGTTACGAAGAATCCGTACCTATCCGCCACGACGCAAGGAGTATCTGCAGAACCTTGACAAGCCCGTTCCTGAAAGAGTTCCACAGACCGAGTGGAAAGGAAGCGCTCCTGAGCGCCTTGCGTATCTCGAATCACTGATTTCCGTAGATGAGAGCCTGGGGCGTGTTCTGAACACGCTTGAGGGAATGGGTCAGTTGGAGAACACGGTTGTGGTGTTTGCCAGTGACAACGGTTACTTCCTCGGAGATCATCGCCTTGGAGACAAGCGGCTGATCTATGAGGAGTCACTGAGAATCCCTCTTCTGATCAGATATCCGAAACGGTTCAAGCCTGCAACGAAGGTGAACGGCATGGCACTCAACATTGACATCGCACCAACGTTTCTGGAACTGGCTCAAGTGGCGACAACAGCCCGGATGCAGGGAATCTCCCTGGTTCCCCTCATGGAAGGGAGCATGGAGAGGGTGAGAGACTCTTTTCTTTACACTTACTTCCGAGAGGAATGGCATCCCGGAATACCCTTGATCCAATGTGTTCGGACAGAACGATACAAATATGCACGGTATCCGGATGTGAACGACATCGAAGAACTCTATGACTTGGAGAACGACCCTGGGGAATTGAGGAATCTCGCCGTATTGCCCGAGTTCAACGGTCTGAAGCAGCAGATGCAGAGACGGCTGGAAGAACTCCTCGAAAAGGCCGATTACCCCAAGGATGCCCAGTTGGGTTCTCCACCTGTCCGATAGAATCTGTTCTTCTCTCACGGGAATGAAGCGCACCGAGCACAAGAGAACTGGAGTGACGATGCAAAGCAACCGACGGGATTTTCTGAGACAAAGCGCATTGGCAGGTCTTGGACTGGCGGCGGCAGGCTGTTCAACACCGTCGCAGTTCGGGTTTGGCATTCTGAAGGCCAAACGCCCGAGTTTCCTTTTGTTCACAGCAGACGACATGAACTACGACACCCCCGGTTTTGCCGGTTGTCGTGTTCCTGACATTTCCCCGAATCTGGACGCTCTGGCAAAACAGGGAATCTACTTCACCCAAGCCCATGTTAGCATCGCAGTCTGCCAGCCCAGTCGTTCCGTTCTGATGACAGGCCGCTATCCACACCGCAACGGCGCGATGGGCTTCGAGCCGATCCGCGAGGATATCCCAACGCTGATCGAACGTCTGAAGGATGTGGGCTACGCAACGGGAATACTGGGCAAGGAAGGCCACCTGAAGCCTTTTGCCAAATTCCCTTGGGATCTCGTCAAGAAAGGTTCCGATCTGTCGGAGGGGCGAAGTCCAGACGCCTATCAGGACACAGTCAGCAAGTTCATCAGAAAGGCCAGATCCGAGGGCAAGCCCTTCTTTCTCATGGTGAACTCGCATGATCCGCATCGGCCTTTTGCAGGCAGCCGTGGCGAAGAGGCACAGGAACAGAAAAGGGGGCGACAGTTCCCTGCCCCAGCTCAGGTCTATCGTCCAGAAGAGGTCACTGTTCCAGGATTCCTTCCCGACATCCCCGGTGTTCGTGAGGAGATGTCACATTATTACACATCAGCCCGACGATGTGACGAGACGCTCGGCGCGGTGATCCGTGCCTTGGATGAAGCAGGCGTTTCGGAGGATACCTGTGTGACTTTCTTGAGTGACAACGGCATCTCGCAGCCTTTTGCCAAAACGAACTGTTATCTCTCGAGCACTCGAACCCCGTGGCTGGTGCGCTGGCCAGGACAAGTTCCCATGGGCGTTGTAGACCACGAACACATGATTTCGGGCATTGACTATGCTTCGACCGTTCTCGAAGCGGCCAATTTGGAACCCATGCAGGGAGTTGATGGACACTCCTTTCTTCCAGTTCTCAAAGGAAAATCTCAACAGGGTCGGGATTGGGCCTTGACTTGTATGAACCAGACCTCTGCAAAACGAGACTACCCGATGCGTTGCTTGATGACCAGACGTTTTGGCTACATATTCAACGCTTGGTCGGATGGCAAGACAGAGTTTCAAAATGAACCTTGCGGTGGAATGGCCTTCGCTGCCATGAGGGAGGCCGCAGAGACTGATGAAGCGATAGCAGCTCGGGTCAGATTCTTCAAACTGCGGGTTCCAGAGGAATTCTACGACTTCCAGAAGGACCCGTGTGCCTTGAACAACCTGATAGACGAACCGGCGCTTTCGGAAGAAATCAGCACACTGAGAAGACGGCTTCATCAGATCATGCGAACAACACAAGACCCCTTAGCCGATATCTTTGAAACCAGAGTCGTGTTTGGAAACCGTTAGGAATTTCCGTTCGCTATTGACACAAAAGCTAAAATCAACTATAACACAACGTATATGCGGTGAGACATATTCGCTGTTGGCGGAGTGGTGGTAGTGTTTGTTTTTCCTATGTAGGTTTGTTCAGGAGGCATGTTGGAGGACTGAGGCGATATCTGGTCTTGGTGAGTACACGCCAGGGATTGTCTTTCAGTCTGGGGTTTCGTTATCCATCGCATGGTAGATGAGCAAGGAGGATATGAAGATGGATCGAACGATGTGTAGAACAGGGCAGAGGTCTTGGATCGTGGGCTTGATGGTTCTTGGGCTGCTCACAGTGCTGCCAGTACATTCTGGCTGGAGCAGCAATATTGCGAAGGAGTTCGTGGCGGACTTCAGCAGTCCAGGATCGGTTCAAGCATTTGTCAACGGTGCCTGTGTGTCGGGTGCACCAAGCGCCACGTACAAGAGTGGCGGAAAGGACATTCCGCTGTACCAGGTGTCTGACGAAGTGGCAGCAGTTGTTCCCAATCCGGGCAACGATGTTCTGCCGGTGCGAAACGATGGACTAAGTCTGATGAAGAAGTCCAACAGACGCCAGCAGACAGGGACAACATTCCCCGTTTTCGTGAATGGCGTGACCGGCAAGAAGCAAGTATTGACGGACACACTTATTGTCTGCCTGCAGTCACCAGACGTCGTTGCTCAGTTGGAAACCTACTGCGCACAGAATGGTGCCCAGGCAATTCGACAACTGCGTGGTACAGAGGATCAATTCTTGGTCAAGGTTGCCGGCGACACCCTCAACGCAGCAGTTCAGTTTGGTGCGCAGGCTTTCGTCGCTTGGGCTGAGCCTGATTTTGTCAGTGAGTACAAGCCAGAGTATCTTCCCAACGACACCTATTTCGGACTTCAATGGCCTGTTTGGAACACTGGTCAGTCCGGCGGTGTAGAAGATGAAGATATTGACGGTGCGGAAGCTTGGGATATTGCCCAAGGTTCGGGTACGGTGGTTGCGGTACTGGATGATGGCGTTGATATTGACCATGCCGATCTGGCAGCAAACGTCTGGACAAACGGTGGTGAAATCCCGGGCAACAGCACTGATGACGATAGCAATGGCTACGTTGATGATGTTCAAGGATGGGATTTCTATGACAATGACAACAATCCACGTCCGATTGACCCAGCGGACAATCACGGAACAGCGGTGGCAGGCCTTATCGCTGCCATTGGAGACAATTCAGCTGGTATCGCCGGTGTGAGTTACCAGGCGAAAGTGCTCCCACTCAAGATCTTCCGTTTCAACTACTATGCGAGTGCTTCAGCCATCGCAGAAGCGATCCGCTACGCTGCGGACAACGCCCATGTAGTCAACAACAGTTGGACAGGTGGAGGCGTCAGTGCCGCTCTTGAGTCGGCTGTTGACTACGCCAACGGAAATGGTCTGCGGGGACCTCTTGGTTCTCCAGTGTTCTTCTCATCAGGCGATGCGGGTTCAGGCTGGAGACAGTACACGCAGACAGGCATTCCTGCTGGAACCCACGTCTTCGCATGGGTCTACTTCAAGGACGAGAGTGGTTCGGCTGGCGAAGACTCCGTCTGGCTGGATGACATTACCTTCCCGGGCTATGACATGATTGACTTCGAAGGCGGTCCCTTGCCAGGAAGCTGGAGTAACTCCGGAGATGAGGTTTGGGCGCTCGCAGGTGATGGTGTGCATTACCGATCCGCCACACAATCAATTAAAGCGGGCGCGATAGGCAACAGTGAAGCAAGCATCATA
>JAKQFZ010000078.1 GCA_029558215.1 Candidatus Omnitrophota bacterium | reverse complement strand
AGGAGCTCAAGGGACAACTTGAGGCATCCAATGAGCCTACAGTCGTCGAGAGACTGCGAAATGCCGGCTACTTCCCCACCGAGATTAGGAAGGTTGCAGGAAAAGGCGCAGGGCAGATCGCTTTGGAAGAACTGCCCATATTTAAGCCGATCTTCAAACTGATCACCCGTGGCAAAGCTTCCAGAAAAGCGCTCACAGCGATGACCCGACAGCTCACGACCCTAATCGGCGCTGGCCTTCCTCTCAGGCGAAGCCTCTCGATTCTGGAAGAACAGTGTGAAGACTCCAATCTCCGAGACGCTCTCGGCGGAATTGGTGAGGACATTGAGGCGGGCTCAAACTTCTCTGAGGCCTTGGCGAAGTATCCCAGAATCTTCAACAAGCTGTTCATCAACATGGTAAAAGCAGGAGAGCTGAGCGGTGCCTTGGAAGAGGTCTTGGATCGTCTCTCAATTTTCGCGGAAAAGGCAGCAGGTGTTCGGGCAAAAGTCCGCTCGGCCATGATGTATCCGGCATTCGTTGTACTGTTTTCCGCGATTCTTGTGTCCTTGATTCTCATCTTTATCGTTCCCAAGTTTGAGGCAATTTACACAGGGTTTGGCGCGAAACTTCCCGCAATGACCCAGTTGCTTGTCGTTGCCAGTGGAATCCTGATGCACCATGCTCCCGCCGTGATTTTGGGATTTGTCGCCTTTATGATTCTGCTGTGGCGCGTGAATAAGACTGAGAAGGGAAAGTATTGTACCGACTATTTGCTGCTGAAACTGCCTATTTTCGGTGCTATCATTCAGAAAGGTTGTATCGCCAAGTTTTCCCGCACTTTTGCAACGTTACTCCAGACTGGTGTTCCGATTCTCCAATCCCTCGTAGTCGTGAAAGACACCGCTGGCAATGAAGTGGTCGCGAGGGCCATGATTCGAGTCCATGCCTCAATCCGCGAGGGAGACACTATCTCGGAGCCACTCCGTGAATGTTGGGTCTTCCCTCCCCTGGTCATTCACATGATTGCCATTGGTGAAGAGACTGGTGCCATTGACACACTGCTGGCCAAGGTGGCCGAAGCGTACGAACGTGAAGTGGACGCCGCGGTTGATGGTTTGACCGCTCTAATTGAGCCTTTGATCATTATCATCCTTGGAGTCATCATCGGTTTTATCGTTATCGCCTTGTACATGCCCATCTTCAAACTCGTCGAGGCAGTCAAGTAGGAATTGGGCGTAGATATCCCAGAAAACCGGAATCTGGAAGAGTCTGAATCGTTTTGATAGACTCTTCAGATATGAAGGTTTGGTATCTGAAGTCATCGAGACATCTCTTCTGGATTGTCCTTGTCGTCGCGCTGGTCGTGAGACTACCGTTTCTGTTCTTCACGGCTGATGACGCCTTCATCACCTATCGTCACGTCACCAATCTTCTTTCGGGAGACGGACTTGTCTATAACCCTGGAGAACTTGTCCTGGGAGCCAGCAGCCCTTTGTATGCCATGGCCTTGGCCGCATTGGGCTTGGGAGGCCTGGATTTCATCCTGTGGGGGAAACTCCTGGGGATAGTCGCTGGATCGCTTGCCTGCGTTTTGCGCTACAGGATTCTTCGTTGTGAGGTAGGAGAGGAAACCGCACTGCTGGCTGGACTACTTGGCGCGCTCTCTCCCTACCTCGTCGTATGGTCTGCCTCAGGGATGGAGACTGGGAC
>JAKQFZ010000068.1 GCA_029558215.1 Candidatus Omnitrophota bacterium | reverse complement strand
GGGTTGGCCCGCAGAGATGAACGAGATAAGGGAGTTGGATGCAACAATCAGACAACGCTTCACGTTCGAACGAAACGGACGGGTGCTCATATCATGAAGACCTTGGAGGAAGTGCTTGATTGGCTGGATACCCAGCTTCTCAAGCACCAGAGTCTTGTCCTCCTCACCAGGGAGGACGCGTCAACGCTATCTCAAGCGTTGACTCAACAACTAGGAAAGGAAGCTCGTAATGAACAAGCCGAAGACAACCCGTCGTACTCCTGAAGAGATGATCGCTGCCCGAGAGGCAGAGATCGAAGCGATCCAACAGCGGATGGAATCCGCGAAGAACAAAAAGATGGCACAGCTGAACGACCAGATCAGCCTGCTCCAGATCCGAATCGAAGCGCTTCAAAAGAAGCGCGAAGATCTGCTCCAACAGATTCAGGATCTTGCCAGTGCCGAATGACAAGACCTCGCCCGCCGAGGCGATCGCTGTCGTATGTCAGCCGTTGGCCGGGCTGCCTGCATGCATTGCGGGCAGCACGGTCACGGCCGAAACCTATGGGCGACCACTCGCGGCCACATCCGACACAGATGTGTTCTGCTTTTCGGAACAGGCTCTGATCGCAAGCGTTCAGATCCTACTCGGGAACGGGTTCGAACTGGACGAAAGGTTCAAGCGGGTCTGGCAACGTTGGCTACGGTATGGCCTTCGTTCTTGGCACACCAACAGTATCCGATTGCTGGACCCAAATAGGTTCGAAGTCAACCTGGTGTACAAGTTGACAGGCGGTCACCCGCTGACCAGTCTGGCGGCGGTACTGGAAAGCTTTGACTTTGGCCTGTTGGCGACAGGCTATGACCTGATGCTGGATCAACGGATGGACCTTCGTTCGTTCCTGTTCCCGGGAATGGACGTTGATGGCCCGCTGCCCATGATGCCGAACAAGCGCTCAGATTGGACCAAGGGATTCATCTCTCAGTACAACGGCCTACGCGAAATGGGGCGCTACGCCAAGTACCTCAACTATGGGTACGACCTGTCGCTGGTCAAGCCGGACTTGGTAACCGGCTACCAGCAAGCAGCGCTGTACCTGCTTCAACGAGAAGAGCCAGAGAAGCAACAGCTTGGGGGAGTCTATCTGGCGATCTCAGAGAACATCGAGGCGGACAGAGCAGACGAATTGCTGTCGGCTTCGAAGGAGCTCAAGACCCTTGACTCCCTGGACGCGATCATGGAGGCACTCGAATGAGGCTCAACATCATCGCCGACA
>JAKQFZ010001258.1 GCA_029558215.1 Candidatus Omnitrophota bacterium | reverse complement strand
TTCAGGTCAACTGCTTTCTCATCGTCCCGTTGGGAGTGCTTTTTCAAAAGACGCATTCACAGAGGCATTCAGATACCCAAGAGGAGCCCCCGCAAATGCTTTGGCGTCTTGCTCCCAGACTTGGATACGTTCTCCTGATTGGCTATGCTCTGTTGATCAATGGGGTGGGTGTGTCCGCAAGTTTCATGGATGCTCTTCAGCCGTTGTCCGAGAATCAACGGTACATGACCCTCTGGATTCCCAACTTCACACTTCCTGTGCTTTATTGGGAACTCATTGACATGGGGAGAACCGATCTCTGGTGGGTGTACTTCCTACGTGCTCCGTTGGGATTGTGGAGACTCCTGGCGTTGCTGCCCCCTTTGGGCATTCTGTTCTTTGGATTGGGTTTGATGCGTCGCGTGAGAGAAATCCCCTCTGCTACAGAGGGCGTGAACCGGCAAGAATCGTCATGATCGGAACATGCAGCACATACTGCCCCAGATAGAAGGCTTCATTCATCCGGAGTTCGGGTTCTGACTGCCTCATGGAGTGCCACGCCTGGAACACTTCCGGCAGTCTTCCCATCTGCCAGAGCAACTGCATTCGATTCCATCGCGTCTGCTTCTGCGCGCGTGCGTGTTGGGGAAGCGACTCAAGTTGCTCCAAGGCTTTTTCTCCTCGGGCATATTCTTTCCTTTCGAGACAGGACTCAAAGAGCATTCGCAACGCCAGAATCGGCGTCTGTTCCATTGCGCGCTCCAGTACTTGGTTCAGGCGGTTGTCATCACCGGCTTCAAGGCAGATGCGGTAGTACTGCCTGAGAATTGGGAGGTGATCTTGGTTCTGCTTCCAGTAATCCTCATAGAGTCCGAACGCTTCTTCGAACCGCTTTTCGCGGACGTAGAGCCGTGCCAGACGATCCCATGCCTCAACTTCCTTCGGAGCGAGCGCCACGACAATCTGATATGACTGCTCGGCAGAAGCGGTCACGCCTGACTCTTCCGCCCGAATGCCGTCCATGAGATGATACGTGCGGTGGAAGTCCGGTTCATACACCAGAATCTCACGCCACAGTTGAAATGCCTTTTCCTTTTCCCCTCGGTACCAGTGGAAGCGTGCCAATTGGTCTCTGGCGTTGGTGTCTCTTGGAAATATCCGGAAGGCAAGTCGGAGATTTCTCTCCGCTAAGTCTGCATCCTGAGCGCGCCTGCTCATGTAGTAGAGAAAGGCATGTGCCTTGCCAAGCACGTAGTAAAGTCCCTTGTACTGGTACTCTCGTCCCGCTTTGGTCATCGTGTTTGCAGCTTCGTACAGAAAACGTTCTGAGGTTTTGGAGTCGCGTTTCTTGGTCAAGTACAGCTCCCCAATCTTGCCAAGGATCTGACCCAGTTCATAGTGAGCCAGACCATTGTATGGGCCAAGTTGCACCGCCAGTTTGAAATAAGCAGCACCCGATTCGACGTACTTGATTCCGTCGTCCACTTTGCCGGATTCAACAAGGCTGTATCCGCGGTCTCGGAATATCTTGCCGCGAACGTAGTAGTGATCGCTCATGATATTTCGTGTTGTGTAGAGACATCCATAGGTAGCCAGGATCAGCAGTGCGACGAATGTGCCGTTGCGCAGCGCGTGTTTTGAGCTGTAAGCACCCAAAGGCAGCCTATAGGGTTTTCCCGTTGCGCTGAGCTGGAGAAAAAGACCGATCCAGAAGAGTAGCGCGATGGCACTGCTCACCACGTGAAACTCAAAACTGGCAACGTTGACAATCAAAAGACCCACCGTGGCACCGAGTGAGGCTGCAATCAGAACTTTTTCGGCAAACGCTCTCGGCTCGAGAACTGCACCAACAGCGCATCTCAGATGTACCAGCAGAATCCACACAGACAGCACCAAACCCGGCAGTCCCAACTCAATCCAGACCTGAAGGAAATCATTGTGAGCCTGGTCGGAATGGCGTCCTGTCGGATCGAGGATAGAGTTTGGAAACCGAGCGAAGTAGTCCCCTTGATACTTGGGATAGATGTATTTGAAACTGTCAAAACCGTGTCCGACAAGAGGGCGATCTTTGATCATGAAAGTCCCTATCGCGGTGATCCGTGTTCGGGTGTTCTTGACCAGGATCTCGGGTGAAAAATGAGACAACCGTTCCCGAAGCGTCGGGATGTTCGATCGCTTCTCGGCGTCACTCGTCATGGCATAGTAGAGAAACGCGAGAGCCAGCAGAATGATCCCGCCGGTGAGCATACCGGTCAAGATTCGGGTTCGGTACTCTCCTTTGAACTGCTCTCGGTAGGAGATGAGGAAGAAGAGAAACGCTCCAATCGGACAGGCGATCCAGACCGCTCGCGTCTGGCAGACCAGAATCAGGTAATACATAAAGGCGAGTACCAAGAAGCTGAAGACTCTCCCTAGTCGGGTTCGGGCGGTCAGGAGGAAATAGAGGACAGCAAAGGACGAGAGCATGACCAGTACGGCGACCCCGTTGTTATGGCCGATGGTCGAACATGCCCAGGTGCGATCAATCGAGTCCGGACTGGTTCGTGGCAAGATGCCCAGGAAGATGTTGTTGAGCTGGCAATTGCTTCCCAACGCCACGAGGGTTGCGGAGATTGCCATCACCAACAGGCAGGTATCTCGAAATCGCCTTTTTCGGAGATAGATCGAGAACAGAAGCAAAAGGGCAAGGGCGCATGCAAAAAGCACAAAATTCCGAATGGACGTTCGCTTGGCAGGGGTGTAACTCAAACTGACAAAAGTCCACAAAAGGAAACACCCCAGAAGTGACCAATGCGGGCACCGTGGAAGCATGATGTGTCCCACCAGGAGACAGCGGATGAAGAAGGCAAGTAGCGCCGGCATCATGATGAACTGGAATATGGCCTCTTTGATATTCAGAGCGGAGTATTTGCCAGTGAGAACCAGCGGAACGGCTGCTATGAGCAGAAGGATGCCGCAACGTATGAACAGGTCGCACAGTCGGATTGCTGTTTGCCTGGAGAACAGTGGCCTGTGATATTGCGTCGTTCTTCGCACTTGGGAACGTGCCTCCAAAGCGGCTATCTAAAGATAGTCCTCAACATAACGCTGACAGCGTTTGAAAAACAGAAATCCAAGGATAAACACAATCAGAGAGAAAGCAAGGGAGAAAAGAAGGTACTTTGCCGCTTGTCCGTCGCTCAAAGGCAAGGGGAACCGCTCTGCCTGGGGCACCGAATGCAGAAGCACTCTGCGATAGGCGTAGATGATAGGCGTCATCGGGTTGGCCAGGTAGAGGTTCAGAATCACGGGATGTGGCTGCATCTTGTCCCAGGCATATCTCAGTGGATAGAAGACGGGGGTCATGTAGAACCATCCCATAAGTATCACTTCCATCAGAATGGAGAGGTCGCGGAAGAAGACATTGCCCATGGCAACAAAGAACGAAAGCCCCAAGGCCAGAAGAACCTGAATCACCACAACCAGGGGAAGCAGCAGAATCGTCCAGCTCAACCGCACGCCACCGAACAGATAGACGGCGGGCAAAAGGATGACCATCGCCAGAAGGAAATTCACCAGTTTTGAGAGCACGGCAGAGATCGGGAAAACGATTCTCGGCAGGGATACTTTCCGAATCAGGTTGGCATTGGAAACCAGGCAGGACGTTGACTCCGTCAGGCTCTCGGCAAAGAACATCCAGGGCAGGATGCCACAGATCAGGAAGATGGAGTAATGCAGATTCTCATAGCTGGTTTCAAAACGCAGAAACCGATCGAACACCACCGTGAAAATCGCGATCAGAAACAGCGGACGCAACAGCGACCAGAAGAATCCCAAGACTGAAACCTTGTATCGAGCCTTCAGATCGCGAACGACCAGTTGGCGGATCAGGTTTGACAAGAGACTTATTGAACGACGGTCTTCCGTCATAGTCTTATCCGAGTTCAGATTCGGATCTCCTCAGGACCTGCCTGGTGGGTTTCCATTGCTGTCTTCGGTGGCTGGCCTGGAATCAACCAGCACAGCAGATAGAGCGCCAGCAGAGGGTAGAGCTTCATGGAGATAACAGGAATCAACATTTTGGATTTCAGCCCGTTTGCCCAGAAGTCGAAGGGCACGGCCATCAAAGCAAAAGAAAGTCCCCAGACGGTTGCCCGAATGAATCCCCCCGAATTCTCATATCGGGAAGCAATCAGAAAAAGGGGAATCAATACCAGCAGCAGATAGTGATCCCAAAGCAGGCTTGGCACCAGCAATGCTGTAATAAGGGTTAGGGAAAACCCCTTTTCCACGGAGACATTGTCAGAGAGCACCAGGTAGACCAACAGTATCCCCAGAAGTGAGAGTCCCGTCGCCCAAGAGAGAATCTTGGCCAGCAGGGGCGCATGAAAAAGACCGTACGTTCCGCGATTTGTTGTCAGCAGCCGGTAGTAAAGTGCAGAAGGAGACTGATTGGACGGCTCCACCTGATAGTCTTCGCCATACTGAGCCCAGGTGGAACTGCCGTAGCTCATCTGAGTCAGCACAGGAAAGTAGTCAAGATGGGTCTTGACACCGGCAACGCTGACAGAGATTCCCAACAGAACGACGATCGCAATCACCATGGAGCAGACCGCTTTCCAATTGCCACGACCCACATAATAGACAAGGAAAATGGCAGGGTAGACCTTAATGATGGATGCCAATCCCATCACAGCGCCTGCGGGGAAAGACCAGCCACTTCTCTCAAGGCACGCCGCTACAGCCAGCAAGAGCAGAAGCAGTGCGTTTAGCTGACCAGCGGTCAGTGTCCTGGTCAGAGGAAAGAAGAAGGCATACACAACGGCAAGAAAACCTGCTGCCAGCATCGGAGACTTCGGTCGCCACAGCAAGAGAAGAAGCACGAAGGACAACAGGAGAAAGACCTGATTCACAAGAAACCAGATTTGCCTGGCTTCATCATAGCGAAGACCGGCAAGCGGCTTCATTGCAATCGCCATCAACGGGGGATAGACATAGGGATTCATCCGCGGAATGCCAGACTGTTCTGCCAGACGCCTTATCTCAGCACCGTCGTAAGGATTCACATTCTGTTGGAGGGCGCGGGCTCCGAGGTAGAGATGTGCAAAATCGTTTCCATGACCCTGAACGGCTTCAACGATGTTTCTCTGGACGTAGAAAACCACGCCGAAGCAGATCAATGCGATGCCGACCAACCGCTTGGGATCCATGTTCTCCGACTCCGTCGTTCCTGTGTGGAAACAACACCACAGCTAGAACTTCTTGATCTTCTCTCTCTGTCCTGATTGGATGGACTTTGCCAGCGTTTCAAGAATTGCCACCGGAGCGAGCAACTCCCTTTCGGAGAAGTCATTTTTGCCGCTCTTGACCATTCGGAAGAATGCCTTGAGGCCTTTTTCGTACAATCCTGAGTAATCCAAAGGAAGGTGAACCGTTCCACCCGCACCGCAGAAAGTGTAGCGGAACCCGCCCTTGTAGTCCTTCAGCAAGTGCAGGGTGACGATTGGACCGTCCTTGTAGTAGACCGTTGCCGTGTGATCATTGGTCGTGCCTTTATTGAACTGAACCGCAACAACATCAATTCCAAGATGCGCGGTCATCATCTCCACCTGGTGAATGCCGTAGAAGAAGATTCCTCCGTAGGGAGAGTTGACATCGCATGGGCCGAAGTAATCCACAGAGGTGATCTTGCCCAGTCCTTGGATTGTCTCTTTGTCCTTCAGGAATCCATCGCTGTAGCGGACGCAACTGTACGAAGTGACAAGCGTCTTCTTCTTGGCGGCCAGCGCCAGAAGCCTCTTGCCTTCCGGAACGTTCCAGGAAAATGGTTTGTCCACAAGTACCGGAATTCCAGCCCTCACGAGAGGGGTTGCTGCGGGAATGTGATACCTGGCATGGCGATGATCCACGATGGCAAGATCCACTTTTCCCACCATCTTCTCGGGCTTGGTGACGATCTCTGGAATGCCTGTTTGCTGAGCGACATTCTGTGTGTGGTTGGGTTCCTCCCCCCATACTGCCACGACCTTGGTGCCTCGAAACTTCTTCTCCACATTGATGAGTTTTGCAAAATGGAGTGTGTGGGAATTCTCACTTCCGACAATACCGACTCTCAACATCTTCTCTCTCCTTCAGATGAGGTTGATTTCCTTGCCTGTTCGGGCTGATTCGTAGATCGCCAGGATCAGATCAACCGATCTGCGTGCTTCGTATCCCGGCACCAAAGGCTCACGATCCTCGATGAGGGCATTGATAAAATCGTGAACCTGCTCCACATGATTGTCTATCCCGAGTGCCAGAGGATCGCGCTGGGATTCATTGGGAACATTGACGATACTGGCGACGATGCGTTGGGCCTCTTCAGGCGAAACAAGCGAACTCTCAAACTGGACAATCTGATGCCCGTCCACACGCAACGTTCCGCAGTCGCCATGAAACTCCAGCCGATACTTCAGGCCAGGATAGGCGGATGTAGCGCCCTCGATCACTCCAAAGGCACCGTTGGCATATTTGAGCACACAGACCGCGGTGTCTTCCGATTCGATTTTGTGCACCAGGTGATCTGCGTGTGCAAAGACGCTCTTGACCGAACCCATACACCACAGCAGCTGATCCACGCAGTGAATGCCCTGATTCATCAGGCATCCGCCACCGTCCATCGCATAGGTGCCGCGCCAGGAAGCACTTTGGTAGTATTCGGGTGTTCGGTAGTACTTCAGATAGGCGTCTGCCAGAATCATCCTTCCAAGTTTTCCCGAGGTGACAATCTTTCGAACGGTCTTAAAAACCGGAGTTGTGCGCAACTGAAAAATGCCGGCAAGTTTGACGTTGTTTGTCTTGCAGGCTCTGATCATCTCATCCAACGCAGATTTGGAAACTTCGAGCGGTTTCTCGACGAGCGCATGGACGCCGTGATCTGCCGCAGCGACCACAAGGGGAAGATGATTGCCACCCGGTGTGCAGATAGATACCGCGTCGAGTTCGGCTTCATCAAACATCCGACTGTAGTCCGAGTAAGGAGTTCCACCGTGCTCTTGAGCGAACTTCTCGGCCCTCTCCAGGACGACATCACAAGCTGCAACCATACTGGCGTCAGGGTGCAACTGCACTCCTCTGGCATGCCATGGAGCAATTCCTCCACAGCCAATGATGCCATAGCGAATCAATCTGCTCATTACATCCGTCCTCCAGCACTGCCTGATGCCCCGACCTCTCCCCAATGACAACAGGTGAAACTGTATCATAGTTCATTCATCTTGTCACGAGGCCTTGGGATCCAATAGGAGGGATTTGCGATAGACATAGTGCGGTGCCAGTTGTCATTGATTCAGCAGGCGTCTGAAGAAGTGGACATCGCAAACCGCCTGTCGGCGCTGACCTGCTCAACAGGAAAGGCCGGAAAGCGTTGCTGGAATCATCCAGAACGTTATCCGGCCTGATAAGCGATGAGAAATCCCTTACATGCCGCGGGACGGCACATAACTGTTGTTGTTGGTCAGACTCCAGAAGTCGAGTCTGATCTTGTCGCTTGTGTCACCCGCTGCGGCGTCAAAGAACGAACACAGCGAGACCAGAGGACAAATGCTGCCGAGGATGCACTCTGCCAACGGGAACTCTCCTCGAAAGTCCCTGTTGTACCATTCTCCGGTTCCTGGGAACATACAGGACAACCGTGCTGCCCACATGGAAGCCTGAGGATCATGTGTCTTGTTGTTCCAGTAATCCTGTTTGCCTCGAACCTGTGCATTTGACAGTCCGGCTGTTGCAACCATGACGACTATCAGAAGTACCAAGGTCACTTTTGTTTTCTTCATTACCTTCTCACCCCCTTTCGGACAATCAATCATATTACTCTTGTCAGTCCTGTTCCTGAACTTCCACTCCGTCCGGTGGCAGGAAGCGAAAATTCTCGTCCTGCACCGGGACATTCGCGCGCAGTTCCAAAAATGTCATCTCAGATTCCAAACAAGCCCCTCTATCATAAGACAGGATAGTACATTTTCCCGGCAACTGCAATCCCTGTTCACAATCCCTGAATCGCGTGTAGAGAGTCTTGACTCGGATCTGTCCTTCCCGGTCGTACAACTCACTGCGAAGCAGACACTTGGAAGACTGGTCAATCCAAAGGCGCACCTCCGCAACGCGCTCCGATGTGCTGGTTGGTCTGCCAACAAGCAGCCACTGCCCTTCCGGTGAATCCTCGGAGATTTTGAACAGATGCGTCTGGATGTATTCCGGAAGGACGTTCAGTCCCAAGTCCATTTTGGGTAGCGATTCAGGATCCACCTTGGGGACGTGAACCGCCTTCTTCTCGGCTGGGGTGTAGTACCACGCTTCAGTTCCTGAAGTGATGAAGGTCATGGGTTGCGGTCCGAGCCATTCCACGCGAATCTGATCGGGAAGTCGCAACAGGACTTTCCATTCCTGTCGCGCAGTTCCCTGGGGGCTTTGCGTGTTTCTCACCACACGCGCAGAAAACGTCGAAAGTTTGGCGAAGTGCTCATTGACTGCCGCCGCGACAGTCTGGACTTCAGGACTCTGAATCAAAGAAGGCGTGGACTCCACCACACGTTCATCGGCGAGACTCACCAACTGGAGAAGAAAGGGATTTCCCGGGTTTCGCTCGTTTTCCGCGTTCAGTTCCTCGCGAACCTTGTCCGGCTTGAGTCTGCGATGAACATATTTCGGATCCTGTTGTTGCACTCCTCGAAGAGCGTGTGCCGCTCTCCAGTAATGACGCAGTCGAAAGTGCGCGGCGGCGACGTTTACCTTTGCCTTGGAGTAGGTTGCATCGAGATCAACAGCTTTCTGATAGCAACGCAAGGCCTCATCGTAGTCTTTCCTGGCATAGTAGGCTGCGCCAAGGTTGTTGTAGACAACTGCCTTTCTGTTCCATTCGAAATCCAGCGCCTTGAGATACATGTTGATTGCTTCGTCGTGCTCGCCCAGGACGTAGAGATCGTAACCCAATGCGTTGAAATGACGTGCCTGGGACGCCGACTGGACAGAGTCAGCTGCCTCTTCGGCATGCGATGAGAAGCCACAAGTGGCGACGAGGAGAAGCATGGTCAATACATGTCTCATTCGGAAAACTCCTCACCGAATAGATCCACAGGAGTGTTCTGCTTCATCTGTTCGATCCAGTTATACACCTGCTGCTGATTATAGCGGATGGCAGCGTTGCGTGCACCGTAGATGTTGCCCAAATAGAATGTGGATGCGATAGCACCGGTGACGATTCCCGTGCTGACTCGCCCTTTTGAAAAGGCTTCGACTGCCAAGCCGATGGACAGGCCGTTCAGAAGCGCTGCGAAGAAAGAGTCTCCTCGCTGGCGGGCATAGAACTGACCAGCGCCTGGAAGCAACGTGGAAAGAACCGCTGCGAGAGAAGGGGAGCGTCTCGGGAGACTTCTCGCCTCTCTTGATTGCTTGACCAACATGAGACTCCGGCGATATTCGAGACTCCCATCCTGATAGCACTCGGCAAGTTCCCCGAATGCCGTTGCCGCTTCCTCCCATTTGCTGTCGCCGACAAAACACCAGGCGATCATGGCACGAGAGTCATCTACATAGGGGCTGTCGGGAAACGCATCCAGAAAAGCCACCGCCTTGTCCGTTGCGATCTCGTACTCCAAACGCCGGAACGAAGTTCTTGCCGACCAGAAAAGTGCATCGTCCACCCACTCGATGTCTGTGGACTGAACTGCGCAGTCATCAAAGGCTTCCAGCGCCTTGTCCCACTGTCTGAGAAAAAAGTGGCACTGGCCAATACGAAATCGTGCTTCCTGTGTCCGCTGTCCGGAAGGAGAAAAGTACAGATAACGGTGCAACTCAACTCGGGCTGCCTCATATTCTCCCGAGCGGAGAAGATACAGCGCAAACTCAAACGAACTTGTCTGATCCTGGGCATGAACGATTGGCAAAAAGCACGCGCCACAGAGGAGCACACTCACAAACACCATTCGTTTCAATGCTCGTAACATCATCGTCCAAAACTCCCCCCTTTGGATGACCTTGTAGCAGCGAAAAGATCACAGCGCTGCTGTTCGCGTGCGAGATTCTCGTGGGGAGTGTCTATGATTGTCCCTTCTCTGATTCGGTAGAATCCCTGACTTTTTTTGGGATGACAGCGTTGCAGTCTGTCTGACGTCATCAGCCAACCACGGAAAGACCCATGCTGCCGGAAACATTGCCTTGAGTATTCCGAGCACGAAGGCCGGAGTCCGCACTTCTTGCCGTCCTGAGGAGAGATGAACTTCTGAAAGACCCGAATCCAAAACGTTCCCACATTGCTCATCAACGTTTCTGCTCTTTTCGGCTCGGGCTGAAAGAGGTCAAGCCTCGGTTGCGCAAGGGCTCTCGTCGCGTCTGTGGAACTTACACCCAGCACCAGAACGACCCAGAGGGAGTACCTCATCAGTCAAACCTCTCAAACACAAACGTCGAAAGCAACTTCTCGCCCAATCCCCAGCGAGGATGCTACCGATCCAGTTGGCTGCTTGTCAAACGCCCGTCTTGCGCCAACTCATTAGGGCTCTCCAAAGGCGATTGCGGATCACCACGCGCGTTCGGGGAACTGGTTCGGCACCAAAACTGGATTTGAACTTCAGGACGCTCTCGATCCCAAGGCTGGCGCCAAAATCAAAAACTTGGCGTCCTCTCAGGCAAGCGTACTGGATTTCCCCCTTCAGCAGGAGATTCATCGGACAGAACGGTCCCCAGTGGCGATCGAACGCCGACAGGAAATAGGAAACATAATGGTTGTGGTGGAGAAAAACGCCGCCGGCAACAACCTTGTCCGCATGACGCACTATTCGGAATCGTATCTGTTCCCCGTGCTCCAGCGACTCGTTACCCAAGACTCGTATCAGCGCATTCGGCAGTGGGAACTCCCAGTGTGCCGAGGCTCCGTCGTACAGCATTTGAAAGAGTTCCATGTCCTCTTTCCCCTGCAACTCGGTGATCTGAAATCCGGTCTTCTCTGCTTTGCGTGTGCTCCAGCGGTTGTTGCTCTTGAAGCGACTGTCCCAAAGGGACTGGAAATCTTCTTGCAGTGGGAGAAGATGTGTGGACAAATCCACGACGACAGCTCGGTCTGGGAGCGACTCTGAGGGAATCGAGAGAGCAGGTGGCAAATCCAGACACAAAGACGGCTGACGGATTCCGGGAGCGAGGTTCTGAAGCACTTTCGCTGTGACATTCTTCCATTCAGAATCGGAGCAGTGACGGTTAGTCATGATACCACCATAAGTTCCCAGGGGCATGGAGCACCACGACTGAAGCAGTCCAGCCCAGTGCGGAACTGACAATGCCGGTACGGCTGCCTTGAGATCGCCTGCAAATTCGAAGATCAGGAACTCGGGAGTGTGGGCAAGTCCCGCCTTCGTCAAGATGTGGCTCCAAAGTGGTGTGTGAAAGAAAGAGGCCTGTGGACTTTTGTTGGCAAAAGATTCCCATTCCTGAAGACTTCCTCGGTGAATCTTTACTGAATCGTCTCCCATGGGATACCTCTCGGCTCACGAAGCGCACAACCCGTTCTGAAGCGAAGTCTCAAAGTCGCCTCCTTGGAAAACAAGTTTCAAAAGAGGCTGTCTCTGTTGCGAGCACACACCACACAACTGGCCTGGCGTATTTGCCAAGACGGTGCTGGCCTGCTCATGAGTACCTGAATTTATGTCACGAATCGGCGTGGAAAGCAAATCTAGCCGTCATTCCTGTTCTGTGGCTTGGTCTTCTTGACATCCAGACGGGGTAAGACTACCTTTGCTTGGCATGAAGGTTGCGCACTCAAAGTGCGCTCCTGAATGCCGAATCGTTTTTTCGGAGGAGCAAACTTGGGATTTCTTTCGCGTTCATATATTCTTTGGCCTCTCATTTTGTTGGTGATGCTGCTCTTGGTGTTCAACATCAAGACTGAGCGCCCACAGGATATCAGCTACGACGAATTCCTGACCAAACTCAATGCTGGTGATGTGGCCGAAGCGGTCATCGAGCCGGAAGCGCTGCGAGGGGTGTTCAGTGGGCCTGACAAGACCCAGTTTGTGACGGCGCTCCTCTCCGATACCGCGGGATCCGTCAAGGACGACATCACCCGATACAATGAGGCCAATCCGGACAAGCCGGTGTCCTTCCGAATGAAACCCACGCAGAACTGGTGGATGAGTCCAGTGGCCACCATGATCCTGACAGTGGTGATGTTCGCGCTGTTGTGGATTTTTGTCATGAGGCAGATCCAGGCGGGGGGTGCGAAAGCCATGTCTTTCGGGAAGGTTCGCGCGAAACTGCATCCTTCTCAGGGAGTGGAGAAGACCACTTTCCAGGATGTTGCCGGCTGTGATGAAGCCAAGGAGGAACTCCAGGAAGTCATCGAGTTTCTCAAGGAGCCGGAGCGGTTCCGTCGCCTGGGAGGAAAAATCCCGAAGGGGGTTTTGCTGTTGGGACCTCCGGGAACGGGCAAGACGCTGCTTGCCAAAGCCGTTGCCGGAGAGGCGGAAGTGCCATTCTTCTCCATCAGCGGATCGGATTTTGTTGAAATGTTTGTCGGTGTTGGAGCCT